>JADLHS010000200.1 GCA_020848635.1 Limisphaerales bacterium | reverse complement strand
TCGATGGAGTTTCAACCGGACGGATGGGGCCTTGCCAGCGGCGCCGTTCATCCTCGGCCAGGATGGAAATCTCTATGGGGAGGCGCTCGGGGGAACGCTCGGGTTCGGGACCCTATTCCAACTGACGCCGGGCGGTGCTTTCTCGAATCTGGTCTCGTTCGTACCGCCGAACGGGGTTTCGACTTCAGGGCCGTTGCTGCAAGGGCAGGATGGAAATTTATACGGTGTGACGGAGCAGGCGGCGACGTTGGGCAACTCCGGCACGATCTATCGGATGACCCCCGACGGCCAGGTGACTAATCTTTACACTTTCTCCGGTCCAGATGGATACCGGCCTCGGGGCGGTGTAGTTCAAGGCCCGAATGGTGTTTTGTATGGGACGACATCGCAAGGGGGGACGAACGGGGGTTACGGAACCATTTTCAAAATCACAACCAACGGGGTATTCCAAAGTTTATGGTCCTTCAACCAGACTAACGGCAGCACCCCCGGCATCGCTCCGCTGGTGTTCGGTCTGGACGGCAATCTCTACGGGACGACCATCGGTGGCGGGACGAATGCATTCAATGGCAGTTATGGCACCATTTTCCGGATCACGCCGGCCGGGGAGTTTACCTCGCTGGTCAGTTTGGACGGCGGTACGATGGGGGCGTCGATTAATGCCGGGTTGTTGTTGAGGACGAATGGGAATTTTTACGGCGCGACTTACGGCGGCGGCGGCACCATTTTTGAAGTCACCCCCAACGGGGTGTTCACGACCATTTATACGTTCGATGGCAGCCAGGGAAACGGGCCGCTAGGGACTTTAACTCAAGGCACGGATGGCAATCTTTACGGGACGACCGAGACGGGTGGACAATATGACTTGGGGACGATTTTCCGGCTGAGTTTCACGGCTCCGGACGCGCCGGTGCCGGTGATCCTCTCCGTGAGTGAAACCAACGGCACCCTGGGTTTGACGTGGAGTTCGGTGAGCGGCCGGTATTACCAGTTGCAATCCAACCCGGATCTGACCACGACGAACTGGACGGATGTGAACCCTCCGGTGATCGCAACCGATGCGACCGCGTCCGGCACGGACACCCTCGGCCCGGAGGCACAGCGGTTTTATCGGGTGGAACTGTTGCCATGAGAAAAGGCCGGGCTCGTTAGCGACGCGCGGAGCGCCTTCAGGCCTCTCCCTGTATCAACAAGGGGTTCGGTAAAATTTGCGCCGGAATGTTGCAACGAAAACTGCGGGGGCTGTGATTAACCAATATTCGGGAGGTGCTTCAGCACTGCGGAAACGTCCAGCTCAACGGCCAACGCGCCGACAAAGGTAAGCCTGTGTGTCAGCTCGTTGGGAACAATCAAGCAGGGCACCCCGGCAGCTCGCGCTGCGGCCAGTCCCCGTGGCGAGTCCTCGACGGCGAGCTCACGTCCGGCGGGTCCATGGTGCCGCTCACGGCATCAACGCCGCCGGTGCTGTTCAGTCCACCACCGTGGGAAATGACGAACTTGTTGATGGAGTATTGGGCGTGGAGCACTGGCCTGCCGAGGCCGACCCCAAGATCGGGAGGATGGAAGGTTGGCGCTTCATGGTTGAATAGATGTTCAACCCAGAGGGGGAGACAAGCATCACTTACCTACAATGGATGGTCCCCCTATTGAAGTAATGGTGACAGGTCCCCGAATCGGGTTGATGGTGACGGCGGCATTGCCCGAGGTGTTCCGCAGCGTGATGGTGCCGTTGCTTTTCACCACATTAACCGCTTCCGCGATGGTGTTGAATGGCAGCGCTTCTGTCCCCAACTCGCAAAGCGCGTCGAGTTGCTGAAGATCGACTTGTACGTTCTGAAGCAGAACGTGAAATTGGACTTCAACCGCATAGTGGTCGGATGGATAACAGCCAGCATTCGTGCATCCTCCAGCATAAGTATCCCGTCGGACCGCCGCGGTGAACGCCGCAAAATCATCCCGCGTATTCAAAACGTGATCAATTCTTTTGCCGAATGTATTTCCGGAAAAATCGTGGTACGTTCTCTCTTCACCGTCCCACACCGGAACGGCTTCACGATAGCTGTTGACCAACGAGAGATCCTGTTGCGATACGGGCTGGGGGTTGGTGCATTCCGCAGAGCCGGGATACGCATTGGTCCCGATCAAAATGTTGAATGGGCTGCTGAGTTCGTCACAATTGAAATCCCCCAATAAGATGGCCGGAAATCCACCGGCCATTTGGTGAACCCGTTCGCGAATCAACGCGGCGGCGTAGTCCCGGGCGGTGCTGTTCAAGGGCCAATGATTGTTGAAAACAAAGAACTCGTCGGTGGTATACGTATCGCGCAACAACACCCAGGAGGTGATTCGGAAATTGTTGGTTTCCAGCGGGTGTTTCGATTGCACGTCCGGAGTGCAGCTCAGCCAAAACGTCCCAGCTCCAAGACGGTCAAAACGGTTCGAACGGTAGAAGATGGCGCAGTGTTCGCCATCCCCTCGATCCTGCGCATAATAGTTGTGGCCGGGAAACCAGCCCGCGACATCCTGAAGCTGGGAAACAACAAAGCCGGGGACCGGGCCCGAATTTTTAATCTCCTGCAAACCGAAGATGTCGGGATCATACCCCTGTAGGTAGGCTTTTGCCACGTTTCGGCGTCCGGAGGTGAGTTCTCCTTTATACCAATCGTTATCGCAGTCCGAGGCACAGAACACACTCCCATTGTCGAAGCGAATGTTAAAGCTCCAGACCTTGAAGGAATTGCAGTCGACGGCCCAAGCGCTCGGAGCCAGGAATAACGCCAGGAGCACTCCGCCGAAGGCGGAGAGTTCGGCCCGCCGGTTACGTTTCTTAGTTCGCATATTACGAGTTGTTTTCATCTCGGTGATTCAACGTGGCAGCTCATTGCAAACTCACCAACACCAACACCAGGCCCTTTCCTTTCGCTAACGGAGTCATCGCCTTGCCGATGATCGCTCCGAAGGCCCGGTTTCGATCTACCGCTTTCATGGCATGACCTGGTTCGGTGGCGGAAGTGAGCAGATCGCCGGGAACAATCTCACCGGCGGCATCCGCATCCGCGTGGCACCAAACGCGACCTGTCAACGCCACCGGATGGCGGCCGGTCGCCATTGTTCCGCTTTGTTGTAGCATCAGGCCGGGTTGAATGCCGTTGGCCCCGCTGATGATGCCGGCCACGGTGGAATCATACGCCCGGTTGCAAAGCCGCAGTTGGCCCGGCCGATCGGGATCAATGGCCACGATCATTCCGGGCTCAATCATCGGAGCGCCCCGGACCTCGAATGGCTCGGCGATGTCTGCGCCTCCGTTGACCTGAATGTAGTCGCATGTCATTTTGCCTTTGCCGTTCACATCCACCGCCATGCTGGCTTTCACTGTGCCGCTGGCGTCGTTCACACTCACCGTGCCGCTGGCGCGAATGTTCCCCTCAACCTGGAGCCTTTCGGCCGGGCTGTTGGTGCCGATGCCGACGTTGCCACTGTTCTTCAAAACGAACTGGCTGGTGGCCGTTCCATTCGCCGAAAGATAGAGGTCGGCTGCGGTCGTGTACAATCCCACATCGTTAAGCTGGCTATAGCCCCGCTTCACGCCGTGACCCGCGTTGCCGAAGTTGAGCACGCCCCCGGTATTGGCAGTCGTGCCGATCGTTATTTCTGGGGTGCCACTCCGCACGTCCAAAGTCGTCGCGGGGTTGATCGTGCCGATGCCCACCCCGCCCGAGGCGCGGATGAGGAACTGGTTGCTCGCCGTTGATGCAAAGTCCGCCGCCGTTGAATCCGCCCAGACGAAAGTGCCGCCATGATTCGCCTTGGCCTGGCGCCCCGCCGCGAAGGAATAATCGCCCGCGGCTCGGTTGTCCGCGCCCCCGGGAATCGTCGCGTAGTTGGCCGGCGCGCTGTTGAACGCGCCGCCGCCGACCGTCGAGCGCAGCCCGCCCGCCACATTCACCTGTCCGCCGCCGACGGCAGCGGCCACGCCACTGGCGGTGTTGAGGTTGCCGCCGGCCACCGTCGCATAAACCTCGCTAGCCGTGTTCCTGGAACCACCGACCACCGTGCCGAAGTCCGCCAACACCTGGTTCGTGCTGATCGCCGCCCCGCCACCGAAGACCGTGGCCCCAATCACACCATTGGTCACATAATTGCCGGCCGAACCACCGATCAGGTTGATACCCAAACCCGAGTTAATGCTCACCCGAGCCTCCAGCCGCAACCCGCGCTGGCTGTTAACGCGGAACTCCAGCGGTTGGTTGTCGGTAGTGCCGAGGAAATGGGTGCCCGGCGTCGTGTTGCTGTTGCCGATGAGTCTCCACGCATTGCGCAAGGCTGCCGCCGGAACTGCACCGAGGGTCACTTCCGAGGCGTTGAGCGCGGTCAGGTTCGAGCCAATGCCGCTGAACTGGTTGGCCCCGTTGCTGAAATTCACCGCGCTGCCGTAAGTGCCGGAGAGCGCCGCCGCGGGCAGCAAACCGCTCAAGTTGCTCGCCGCGTTTGCAAACATCGCATACGGCGTGGGCGTGATCGGCGTGCGCGGCACGAGATTCGTGTAAGCGCCGGCGCTCGCACCGGGCCGCGCGGCGATTTGCAGCCAGCGCGGTGTTCCATCAAACGTGCCCGCCCCGAAGTCGAGTGTCACGGTGAACAGACCGTTCGTCATAACCGAGTCGTTCACCACGTTGCTCGTACCCACGGTGGTGGTGCCACTGGCGGCATTGTAGAGCGTGAAGGTGAGATCGTTGGAGCCGTTCACCGCCCCGCCGTTTTGACTGAGCACGCCCTGGTAAGTGAAGGCGGTTCCCTGCGCCGTGGCGACGCGCGCCACCGCAAGACAAGACATGAGAAGACACAAAAAGTGCACGCGAGTTTTCATAAGTGTTCTTTGGGATTGTTCGTGCCATGGCTTCCTCGCCTTGGAGGTCGGGCTGTGGCAGGCCAATCCGGTAGCAGGACCCGCCCTGAAAGCAAAGCGCAAATTCAGGCTAGGCTTGAGGCGTATCCGAAATGAATTCGCCGTAGAGCGCGCACCGAAGGTAGACAGCCAGGACATCCTCTCCTCCCATGTGGGCAAAAAAGCGTTCGAGCGGCAGGATTCCAGCATGGAGAATTTGGTGGTGACGGTGGAGGAATGAAGAAATCTTGCCGCGAGGTTCACCGAACGATTCCGGCTCGCAAGGCGGCGGGGATGTGAACGCGCGGATTGAATACCTCGGCAGTGTGGCAAAGGAGTCCCTTCAGCATCGCCTGCTTTGCCATCGCAGAACGCGTATGCCAACAGCGCCACCGCCATTCGGGAAGCGGTGCTTTTTATCGTCCCGGCACCAATGCCACCGATGGTCAATTTCCTCCATTCTCTCTTCTTGCTGGTGGGACAGGCATTGGGTGACCTTGAAGATGGGCAGGGGGGCAATTCCAACTAACGATTTGGTCAACCGTCCTGCTAGCGTTGCCCCATGCCTGTCGGCCCACTACCGATGAACCGGTTGCTGAGAACGTGGGCGGCTGATCGCACCACTCGATCGTCCGCCGGTGATCGGGTGTCCGT
>JADLHS010000199.1 GCA_020848635.1 Limisphaerales bacterium | reverse complement strand
CGCTGACGTTGTTGACCCGGAAAATCCCGCCATCGCGGTCGGCGCCCGCGTCGGAACTGATATGCCCCCATCCGTTCACATAAAACTGCCAGCGCGCCGGGAATTGCTCAAGGTCAACCGCAAGCTCTCTGGCCAGACCCAATCGGGCCAGGACTATTGGGACGGGATCCCACCCCATGCATTCCGAGCCATATAAAAGCGTTGTGGCGGTCATCACCTCAAACAGCGGATCCTCCTTCTGGGCCAGGCCCACCCAGCCAGACGGAAAAACCGGCGACCGGGGAACGGCCGGAAAAATCCCATCGAGCACCCTAAGATCAGGGGTTTTGTTTCCGGCTTCATTCCCGGTTAACAGATAAGCATATGCCGGATCATCGGTCTGGTACCAGGTGGTGAGCCACTTGTTCTCCTTAATACCCCATCCAGCGGCAATAATGTTATTCCCCGGAACAGAAGTGCCACGATTAATGCCCCAGTTGATTTTCGAACCGGTTTCACCTGTGACAATCAAACACTCACAGGCCTTTACGACGGGGATTGGCGCCAGGTGATCCTGCAAGAACTTCCATCGCGCAGCTTCGGGAACCTCGAGGCCGGTGATTTCTAGCGCCTGGAGCGCGGTGGCAAAGAGAGTTCGGACATATACCAGTTCGGTCAGCGCGTCCCGCAGCATGATGGTTCCTTCATAACCTGTACCACCGCGGGCATGATATAAACCATCACCCTCCTTTTCGAGCAACGATTCGAAGAACCGGGCTGCTTCGAGAATGAACGGAAGGGCTTTATTTGTAAGAAAGTCCTTGTCGGAGGTGAATTCGTACTGCCGCCAAAATTCAAGGGCGATTTCTGCGACCGGGGTATGATTGTCAATCAGATCAATCCGGTTATAGCCTCGGCGGTTGGTGACATCGGCAATGAAAGCTCCATCGGCCTTAAAAATGCCCAGGGCACTCTTTTTTGCGAACCGGAGGGAATTAAAACGGTAATCAAGGTAGGGAGAGACCAGTTCATGGAACCCGGCGGCATTCAGCGGCCAGTACAGCTGCTGCTGATTCCAGTGAAAATAGAAATTCCACTGCTGAACGTCGTGGTTCCAGCCCCACAATCCGTTATTAAACCTGCCCGGGTATTTCCCACCCTGTGACGAATGGGAGTAATACATGGTGAGATACCAGAGGTTGTTGAGGTAATCATCGCCGTAATCCATCAAGGAGCGATGCCAGATGGATTCCCAGTACTGAGCGTGTGATTTCCGGAATGACTCGAACCCTTTTGCCCGGGCCGAGGAGAGCTTATTGTTCGCTTCGGCAACCGGATCGCCTTCAACCGGGGAAGTGACAGCAAAGGCCAGTTTGACGTGCTTTTCCGGCTTCCCGGTGAACTGAATTGTTGCACGCCGGGAATGCTCGCGCACATTCATCACCGTCAGCCCGTCATTTTCCATGACCGTACCACCCACGGCAAAGGTACCGCTGGTTAATTTCTGGGTAAGGTAAGCGCCGCGCGCATCGGCCAAAGCCTCGGTGCCGGACAACCCAATGGAAGCATCCTGTTTCATGCGGGCATACCACATTGAAAAAGTCCGGGAACCAAAGCGTTCGATGGAAATCTCCAACGGAACATTCTCCTGAAAGGAACTGCCCAAATCGCAAAAAAGAATTCCAGACTGATGGTCGATAAACGCAGTCAGACTGGCTGCTCCAAACGGGCTTGTGGAACTCAAACTCATTGAGGCATCCGCCAGGTTAAGCCGGGCCTTAAAATCCGAGAGATAGAGGGTATCAAACACCGGGAATTTGAAATCTATTTCAATCCGACAAGCCTGCCGCTGGGTGGTGTAGTAATCGTATTTTTCATCCCAGGTTTCAAATTTCCCGGTCTGCGAATCGTCCCATAAATCGCATTTATTGACGACTAGGATGATTTTCGATCCTTCGCACCACGCCAAAGCCGCAACGTCGCCGTTCCCCAGCGCGATGCCCTGCATGGGGTCGATCGGAGGGCTCTGGTAAACCAGGTCGTGTTGCGCCACCCGGCCCGGAAAGGCGATATTCCATTGGGCGCAGGTCGGGTCGAAAGCCGAGGTAATGGCATTGGAAGGACCACCGATTACCGGCATGCTAACTTGTGAAAGCACATCAAGCGGGAGGCCAAACAACATCAGCAATACCATAAAAGATGTCGCCGGTGAAGCCGTGGCGAGGATCGGGATAACGAATCGACCAACGATTTTCATAACACGTTTTTAGGCGGCAGGGGCAAGATGTGGTCCCGCGCCAAAGGGCCTTGGCTGCACGGGTAGCCGGCGGGTGCGGATGCGTCCGCCGCGGACCAAGTGATCAAGGCGGCGGCCACGATCGCACTTTATGATGGGTCTGCTCAATAATTCCATCGGGCGTTCGTAGCTGATCATGGCGCGGAAAGGTTATTGTGTTCGCGTTCCTGTCGCGATCCATAAAACGCGACATCCCGAGCCGACGCGGGGAGCTCGGCCAACCATTATTTCCCCCCGATGATTTGCCTCGATCCGGTAACAACCAAGTCACCAGAGGGACGATCCGTTGCCGCTCAGGATCGAGCTCTGATCGTTCCAACTGCGATTGGACCGAAGCAGGTATCGGCTGCGCAAAAAGAATGCGGTCTGTGCGTTGGCCCGGTTGCGACCGGGGCCACGATGCGGTTGGAGCTGGAGCCTCGAAGGGTTCGAGCGCGTCGCGGCTCACCCAATTCACGGCCCCGAACTACTCGCCGAACGCACTTTCCCCTGACAGAAACCAAAAAAACCTGACCAACCGTTCCGCTGCCCTTTGGCGTCGCCTTGCCCTGGACGAGCCCCAAAGTCAAAATCGCCTTCAAACCATACTCGACAGCCGGTTACATCAGGAATAGGTTCGCCCCATGAAACGAGATAGGCTGCACCACGCGCCGCCGATTTCAAGGTAGGCCACATGGACTGGCTCGATACACAGACTAAAGAAATCCTGCAAAGGGTATGTGAGCCGAAGTTGTCTCCGTCGAAAACTGCCGAGTTTACTTTAGTGCTTGTCGGAAGGGAGCAGACCACGCTCGGCTTGTGCGTGCCATCTACCGCATCAATGAGTGTGACGAGCCAGGCGCAGTTAAGCTTGCAGCCCGACGAACACCGGTCAGGGTGAATTCCGACCTTTCGGAAGGAGCCGCACTTTGGGGTCAGTTTGAGCTGATCTGTTGTGACGCGGTTAGCATTTTTATTCGTAGCGAGGTTTTGGACCAGATGGAATTAGCCGAATTTCAGTCGTTGGTTCTGAAAACGTCACAGAGCACCGAGTTCCAGCCCACGACGGTCACCATTGCAGAGATTCCCCGGACTGAGCCGGGAGTGAGCTTTGTTGACCAGTTTCTTGGCGGCTTTGAGCCTGCTAAGACCGCGGCTTTACCAGCTACGGTTGTTGTTCCATTTAAGAAGGCAAGAATCATGCAGCATTGGGCAACGCGAGTTGGTGCAAAACTCCAATGGCACACGAACTAGAATCTATTTGCTTGCCCGCTTGGGTTCAACATGCAACTAGTCGAAGTTGCTCGACCCGCTTCGGCCCACCGTGCCATCCGGATTTCAGCTCGCTCCACTGAATAGCGTTGCCCCGTTTGCCAACGCTCATTAACGTCCTCGCGTGGCAGTCAAACTCACGATTCTCGGCAGCGGTTCCGCTGGCAACGCTTCCTACGTCGAAACCGACGAAACGCGCGTGCTGGTGGATTGCGGCTTCAGCCCGCGCCAGATCCGCCAACGGCTCGCCACCATCGGGCGGGCGCCGGAGAATCTCACGGCCATTCTCATCACCCACGAACACAGCGACCACATCGCCGGCCTCGTCGGCATTGCGGAAAAGCTCCGCATCCCCGTTTACTGCAATCGCGCCACCAAGGACGAAATCGTGCGCACTTTGGAAGTGCAACTGGACTTCCGCCTCTTCACCGCCGGCGGCAGCTTTGACGTGGGCGACATCGCGGTCGAAACGTTTTCCATTCCGCACGATGCGCAGGACCCCGTCGGGTACCTGCTTCGCACCAGCGACGGCAACCTCGGTTTCGCCACCGACCTTGGCCACGTCACCAAACTCGTTCTCGAACGCATTCGCCCCGCCAACGTGCTGTTGCTCGAAGCCAATCACGACGTAAAGATGTTGCAGGAGTGTGTTCACCGCCCGTGGAGTTTGAAACAACGCATCCTCAGCCGGCACGGTCATCTGTCCAATGAGGCCGCGGCCGATTGCACCGCCGAAATCATGTCTGGCGAGTTGCGTCACCTCTATCTTGGCCACCTGAGCAGTGATTGTAACAAACCGGAGCTGGCCTTCGGGGTGGTGCAAAAACGCCTCCAGAGGATTGGAGCCACACATGTGCAACTCGGGCTAACAACCCAAGCCGCCCCCTGCCCTACGTTAAGTTTATAGATTTCTGTCGCATGTTCGACGTTCGCCGTATTGATTCCCTCGACCTGCCGGAGTTGGCGCCGTATCGCACATTGAAGCGCAGCGTCGAACACGAGGTGCAGGGCATTTTCGTGGCGGAAGGCGACAAGGTGGTGCATCGGCTGCTGGAGAGTAGTTTTGAGGTCATCTCGGTTTTGCTGCCTGCGGAACGCCTGGTGGAATTCGAACCGTGGTTGCGCCTCCGACCGGAGAAGAACCTTCCCGTTCACGTGGTGGCCCGAAAGGAAATCCTCGAGAAGCTCGTCGGCTTTGACCTGTTTCAAGGCGTCCTGGCCATCGGGCGCATTCCATCGCCCCACTCGCTGGCCGGGTTGATCGCGGCGAACCCATCGCCCCGGCTGTGGGTGGCGGTGGACGGTTTGACGAATGCCGAAAACATCGGCGTGCTGGTGCGCAACTGCGTGGCGTTCGGCACGCAGGCGTTGCTGGTTGGTGAAACCTGCGCCAGTCCCTTTCTCCGTCGCGCCGTGCGCAACTCGATGGGTGCGATTTTTCATCTGCCCGTGTTCGGAGCCACTAACTTGGTTCGCAGCTTGAGCGAACTGCGGGCGCAAGGAATCCGCTGCATTGCCGCGCATCCGCACACCGACCAAAAAGAGCTGTCCCAGGCGAATCTCTCCGGCGATTGCTGCCTGGTCTTTGGCAGCGAAGGCAAAGGGATCTCACCGCCGGTCCTGGCGGCCTGTCCCGAAGCCGTGGCGATCAAGATGCCGCCCACGGTGGATTCGCTCAACGTCGGCAGCGCGGCAGCGGTGTTTCTCTATGAGGCGAGCCGGCAGCGCGGAGGAAGTTAAGCCTGCCAGCGTTTACGACACGCGAGGCGGATTGGAGAACCGATAGTCCTCCGCTTCGAACCAGGCGGCGGAACGACAAGGAGGAGGATCCCTTCCGCGAACCTCGGGCCCGTCATTCCTTCCGCAGGATCTCCAACTTCACCGGGACATTGGACGTTTCGCCGGGCGGTTTCAAGCGGGTGAATAACCCGTGCCAGAAACCAAAGCCATACAGGAGGTGGCTCAACACGATCAACGGCAGGGCGCACAACCCGCGCACGGCGCCGCCCGAGGGGATCAACGCAATTACCTGCAGCAAAACGGCCATGCCGTAGAAAAAGAGCGGGAGCTCATACAAATCACGTTCCCATTCTGCGGCGGGAACCAGCGTAACCGCCCACACCGCCGGTAAAGTCAACAGGTAAACCAGGAACAGCGGCGGCACAAAGTTGAGCGCCGAACCGAAGGTTGGCGTGGCCCGAAACTGCTCGGCCCGGCCCCGTCCGTAGGTCCGCAGCATTTTAGCAAATGCGCCTAGAGTGCGCCGTGGTCGCCGGTAAACGAACAATGCCGGATCGTAAAGCAGCTTGCCGCCAGCGCGCTGGATTTCGTCCATGAGCGCGTTCTCCTCGTTTGGATACAGCGCCTCGTTAAACCCGCCATGGTTCAGCAACGTCGCGCGCCGCGCCACCAGGTTGCACAGGATCAACTCCTTTTCGCTCGTTGCCCGCACCGCGCCGACTTTGGTATAGCGCGCCCGACTCGGGCCAAACGCCAGCCAACTGGCCAGCACGAGGGCGAAGACCTGTTCGAGCGGGGGCGCGTCCGGCGGACACAGGTTTGGCCCGCCGACCATCTGCACTTTGGGATCGCAAAAACGTTCCACCGCCCGCCGCAGATTTCCCGGAGGCGCCAGCGAATCGTCATCGAGAAAGTAAATCAACTCGCCCCACGCCGCTCGCAATGCCGTGTTGCGCTGAACTGACGGCTGCCGGCCCCGGGCGAGAATGATTTCGAGTTTGTCAGCGGGATAATCCAATTGCCGCGCCGCCGTCGCCGCCTTGACTTCGGATTCGTCGGGCCGCGCCGGAATGATGACCGTCACGCTCGGCAATTCATCGCTCACGCCGGAAGGCTAGAGTCCGGCCGGTGAAGTTCAAAGTGGAAAGTGTGTTTCGAGGGGCGGGGCGCAGATGCGCCAGTAGTGTCAGGCGTCTCGCCTGACGTAGAGGGCGGCATCCTGCCGCCCGGAAGGGACGCTCGAACATGCCTCAGTTCTCGAAAATTTGCCGGCGCCGGTGCCGAGCACCGCTTTTCCGCCGGGCGGGACGCCCCGGCACTACGGCAGGCGGGACGCCCGCCGCTACGGCCGTTGCCGTGCCCTTACACTCCGAAACTGATCTGCTATTGACGCGGGAAACTCAAAGACGCAAAGTCGGCACATGAACACGGACAAGTGGGTGTTCCGGCGTCGTGGGGAACATGCGGTACGCGGGGCCTGCCCTATGACGACTGGCTGGTTGCTTCTGAGAACCGGCTGTGCTGCGAGATTGCTACCGGTGCTGCTGTTATTGACGCTGCCCGCCGTGGTGCATGCCCAATACACTTACACGACTAATAACGGCACGATCGCTATCACGGGGTACTCCGGCCCCGGCGGGGATGTGACCATCCCGAGCGTGATTAATGGTCTTCCGGTCACCAGCATCGAGACCAATGCCTTTGCTGACACCTCCACCATAACCAACGTCACGATTGGCAACAGCGTCACCAACATCGGCAGCTTCGCGTTCTACAACTGCATCAACCTGACCAACGTCAACCTTACCAACAGCATAGCCAACATTGGAGATTCTACCTTCTATTTCTGCGTCAACCTTCTCAGTGTCACGATCCCCAACAGCGTCACCGCTATCGGAGAATATGCCTTTTATAACTGCGGTAGCCTGACGAGCATCACGATCCCAAACGCCGTTACCAGCGTAGGCAGTGGGGCGTTCTTGGAATGCGCCAATCTGACCAACGTCACGATCGGCGACAATGTCACCAGCATCGGGGAACTGGCATTCGCTTACTGCTATAACCTAACGAACGTCACGATTCCCAACAGCGTGATGAGCATCGGCGCCTCGGCGTTCGCCTACTGCACTCGTTTGGCTGATGTCATAATTGGCAATAACGTTACCACCATCGGCACCGCAGCGTTCTCATACTGCACCAGCCTTGCCAATGTCTCGATCCCTGCCAGCACGACCAATATTCAAAGTTATGCGTTTTATTCCTGTACTAGCCTGACCACGGTTTGGGTCCCGGACAACGCTACCAGCATTGGCACCGGGGTGTTCCGATACTGCAGCAGTCTGACCAACGCCACGATCGGCAACGGCGTGACCAACATGGGGGGACAGGTATTTGCCGACTGCACTCGTCTGGCTAGTGTTACAATCGGCAACAGCGTGATCAGCATCGGAGATTCTGCCTTTTCGCGCTGCTACAGCTTAACTACCATCACCATCCCCGACAGCGCGACCAACATCGGGGAATACGCGTTCTACGCCTGCGACGGTTTGACCCGCGCAACGATCGGTAACGGCCTCACCACCATTGGAGATTGGGGATTTTACGGTTGCATCAACCTGACCAACGTCACGATCGGCACCAGTCTCACCATCATTGGAAACCAAGCCTTTTCTCACTGCACCGGTCTGGCCAGTGTCGCAATGGGCAACCAGGTAACCAGCATTGGCATCGGCGCGTTCTATGGCTGCACCAGCCTGACCAGCATCGCAATTCCGAATACGGTTACCAACCTCGATTACAACGCCTTCGGATACTGCACCAGCTTGACGAATGTTATCATCCCGAACGTCGTTCCCAGCATCAAAGACGGGGCCTTCTATTCCTGCACCAGTTTGCTGAGCGTCATCATTCCAAGCAGCGTCACCAATATCGGCGACTTTGCTTTCACTGTCTGCAGCAGCCTGTCGAATGTCGTGATTGGCACTAACGTCACCCAAATCGGTGATCACGCGTTCAGTAGTTGCTCAAACCTGATCAGCGCGACGATCCCCAACAGCGTTACCCACCTCGGGAACGGAGCCTTCATTTCTTGCCTAGCCCTTAAGGCGATCGCGGTGGATGCCCTTAATCCCGCCTTTAGCAGCGTAGCTGGCGTCTTGTTCGATCTGGACCAAACCACGCTGATCCAATGTCCGGCAGGCAAAGTCGGCGGCTACGCGATTCCCAATACCGTCATCAACATCGGTTATGGGGCGTTCGATGAGTGTAACTCGCTGACCAGCGTGACGATTCCCAACAGCGTCGTCAGCCTCGGGAACTTGGCGTTCGCCTCCTGTAACTTTCTAACCAACCTTGTCCTCTCCACCAGTGTCACCAGCATCGGCGACCTGGCATTCGCTTACTGCAACAATCTGGCCAAGGTCACGCTTCCCAACGGGGTTGCCGCCGTCGGGATGGGAGTCTTTAATGACTGCACCAGCCTTACCAACGTCGTGATCCCCAACAGCGTCACCAATATTGGGAACCATGCGTTTGCTGGCTGTTCCGCCCTGACCACCCTCATGTTACCCAGTAGCCTTACCAGTATTGAGAGCTATGCGTTCACCGGCTGCTCCAGCCTGCTGAGCGTCACGATCCCCAGCAGTGTCACCAGCATTGATAGCTATGCGTTCTCGGACTGCACCCGCCTGAGTGCCGTCTACTGCCGGGGCAACGCCCCCAGCGCTGGTTCGTTCATATTCGAGAATGACGACAATCCAACCATCTACTATTTGCCGGGTACCGCCGGGTGGAGCCCTGGCTTTTCCGACCAGTTTACTGCGCTTTGGCAACCGCAAATACAAACCAGCGATGCCAGCTTCGGTACGCGGACGAATCAATTCGGTTTCAATATCGCTTGGGCCGGCGGCCAAATCGTCGCGGTCGAAGCTTGCACGAATCTGGCAAATCCCACCTGGCTTCCGCTGCAAACCAACACCATCAACGGCGACACGCTTTATTTCAACGATCCCGACTGGACCAATTATCCCGCCCGTTTCTATCGCCTCCGCTCGCCGTGACGCGCAAGTGCACGCGATTGGGATTTAGTTCATAATCTTAATCGTAATCCTCCCGTCCACTTCGGAATGCGGAACATTCCGAAAGGATTAAGCGTAAGTTGAAGATTGCGATTAAGCGCAAAATCAACCGCGCTGTTCCCACCCTCCACTCCGAACTGGACGTGCCGCGGCATTTGCCCTACGATGCGCCTGTGCCGAATCCAGCAAAAAGCACTTTACCCAACGCCCCAGTCAAAACGGGGATTCCGTTTGAAGAGGCGTTGCAGAAGCTTGAAACCCTCGTCGAAGCGATGGAATCCGGCGATTTGCCGCTGGAAAGCCTGCTGGCCCGCTACGAAGAGGGCGTGAAGCTGACAAAGATTTGCCAGGACAAGCTGGCCGAGGCCGAGTTGAAAATTCAGCAGTTGGAAAAGACCGCGGGCGGCGAATTGCGATTGAAGCCGCTGGCGGCGGAGTTGGCAGACGAATAATTATGAACCGATACTTGGACATGGTGGACGGGCCGGCGCATGTGAAGAAACTCACGCCACCGCAGTTGGAAACCCTGGCGGGCGAGATCCGGCAGGAACTCATCAACGGCCTGGCCAAGAGCGGCGGCCACCTCGGCCCGAACCTCGGCGTCGTGGAACTCACCATTGCCCTGCACCACGTTTTCACCACCCCCAAGGACAAGTTCGTCTGGGATGTGAGTCACCAGATTTACGTTCATAAAATCCTCACCGGCCGCAAGGATCGCTTCCATACCATCCGCCAGACCAATGGGCTTAATGGGTTCGCGCTGCGCACCGAGAGTCCGCACGATTGTTTTGGCGCAGGCCACGCCGGCACCGCCCTGTCCGCCGCGCTGGGCATGGCCGCGGCGCGCGACAAACGGGGGACGGATGAAAACGTCGTCTGTATTTTCGGTGACGCCGCGTTGACCAACGGCATTTCGTTCGAAGCGCTCAACAATATTTCCAACACGACCAAGAAGTTCATCGGCATTCTCAACGACAACGAGTGGAGCATTGCGAAGAATGTTGGCGCGATTTCCGGCTATCTCAACAAGCTCATCACGAATCCCTCGTACAACAAGCTGGCCAAGGAGTTTCAAAATTTCCTGAAGCGACTGCCCAAGGGCGACCTGGCCCTGAAACTGGCGCACAAGGCGGAAGAGGGATTCAAAGGCGCGCTTTCCGAAGTCAGCCTGCGCAAGAACGATTACTCAGTTGAGGACGAGGGGCGGGGCGGTTTCGGCAGCGCCATATTGTTCGAAGAGATGGGCGTGCGCTATCTCGGACCGATTGATGGCCATGACCTGCCCCTGCTCATTTCCACGCTGGAGTTTGCCAAGACCTGCGATCATCCCATCGTCATTCACATCCTGACGCGCAAAGGCAAAGGTTACGAGGCGGCCCTCAAGTCGCCGGAAAAATTTCACGGACTCGGACCGTATGACGTTAAGACGGGTGAAACGCCGGCGGTCAAACCCGGCACCCCGCCCGCCTATCAGGATGTGTTCGGCCAGACGATGGTGAAGCTTTGCCGGCAGAACAACAACCTCGTGGGCATCACGGCCGCCATGCCCAGCGGCACCGGCATGAAGCATTTGGAAAAGGCCATGCCGGAACGGTACATTGATGTGGGCATTGCCGAGGAACACGCCGTGGTGTTTGCCGCCGGCATGGCGACCATGGGCTATCACCCGGTGGTTGCGATCTACTCCACATTTCTCCAGCGCGCCTACGACTGCATTCATCACGACGTTTGCCTGCAAGACTTGCCGGTGATTTTCTGCATGGATCGCTCCGGCCTTTCCGCCAACGACGGCCCCACGCATCACGGTCTGTTCGACATTTCGTATCTTCGCTGCCTCCCCAACGTCATTGCCATGGCGCCGAAAGATGAGGATGAATTGCAGGACATGATGTTCACCGCCACCCATCAAAATCACCCCACCTTCATCCGCTATCCGCGCGGCACCGCCGAGGGCGTGCCGATCAAGGACCAACCCAAACTCCTCGAAATCGGCAAAGCGGAGGTCCAGCAACACTTCGCCAGCAATGGCAAACCCAAGGTGGCATTGTTTGGCTTGGGTAACATGAACCCGATCGCGCGCAAAGCCGCGGGCCAACTCACTGCGGAGGGCTACGACGTCGCCGTGATCAACCCGCGCTTTACCAAGCCGATTGACGCCGGCACGCATGAGTTTTTTGGCCGGGCGGCCGACGTGATCGTCACGCTGGAAGACCATGTATTGATGGGCGGCTACGGCTCGGCCGTCCTCGAATGTTTCGGGGACAAGGCCATCACGACGCCGGTGGTCCGGATCGGCTGGCCCGACCGTTTCATCGAACACGCCACCACCCAGGATGAACTTCGCGAGAAATACGGTCTGACCGCGGAAAACACGGTTGCCCGGGTGAAAGCCCAATTCACTGCGGCGCCCGCCGCGGCCCGCTTGCCGGAAAGCGCCCACGCCTCGTGAATCAGAATCCCGGATAGAAAACCTAGGGAGACAGCCTCCCGGCAAAACCGCGGCACCCGTCCGACAATCCCTGTTGCCGGGTTGGCGGGATTGCGCTAAGTTCCGCCCCCTTGATTGAATTTGTAAAAAGCAGTTTGTCGCGCATGAAGAAGTCTGATCCAACACCGTCGCCCGTTGAAGTTCCAGCCGCCAGCGATGCCGTCGAGGCAGCGGATTTACCGGCGCCCGCAGCGGCGGACGAGCTTGCCCCGGAGCAAATTGAGGAGTTGAAGTCCCGCGCCGCCAAGGCCGATGAAAATTGGGAACGACTCCTCCGCACCACGGCGGACTTCGATAATTTCAAGAAGCGCGCCGCGCGCGAACGGCAGGAAGCGGTCAAGTTTGCCAACGAGAGCCTGATCCAGAAGATCATCCCGGTGCTGGATAATTTTGAAATGGCCCTTTCCGCCGCGCGCTCAAGTTCCGCCACCGATTTGAAGTCCTTGTCCGAGGGCGTGACGATGATTCATGCGCAGCTGCGGCAGGTGCTGGCCGAGGCCGGCTTGGACGACATCATCGCCACCGACCAGGGGTTTGATCCCAACTTCCACGAAGCGGTGTCGCAACAGGAATCCGCCGAAGTCGCCGAGGGCCAGGTGCTCCAACAGCTTCGCAAAGGTTACAAACTGCGCGATCGGTTGCTTCGTCCCGCGACGGTGATTGTCGCGAAACGCCCTTCCGCAGCTGCACCATGAGCGCTCCAAAGGCAACTGTTGCCAGTTCACCTACCATCCGACATCTGACCCTTTCAAGCCATAACGTCTAATCCCCGTGGCCAAACGCGATTACTACGAAATCCTCGGCGTGGCCCGAACGGCGGACCCGGACGAAATCAAAAAGGCTTACCGCAAGCTCGCGGTGAAGTATCACCCGGACAAAAACCCCGGCGACAAGGCCGCCGAGGAGAAATTCAAGGAGCTGGGCGAGGCGTACGAAGCCCTGAGCGATGCCCAGAAGCGCGCGGCCTATGATCAATACGGCCACGCGGCGTTTGATCCCCGCGCCCGCGCCGGCCGCGCCGGGGCCGGCGGCTTTCACGATCCGTTCGATATTTTCCGGGAAGTTTTCGGCGGGGGCGGCGGGGGCGGCAGCATTTTTGATGAGTTTTTTGGCGGAGGCCGCGCGGACCCCACCCAAGCCCAGCGCGGCAACGATCTGCGGTACGATCTGGAGATTTCCTTTGAGGAAGGCGCCCTCGGCTGCGAGAAGGAGATTTCCGTTACGAAGCCGGAGCGCTGCGATGGTTGTGCGGGTTCCGGCAGCGAACCCGGTTCGAAGACCCGCACCTGCGGCACGTGCAACGGTCGCGGCCAGGTGATCACATCGCGCGGAATTTTCAGCATCGCGCAGACCTGTCCGCAATGCTCGGGCGCCGGGCGGCTGATTGAGCGGCCATGCAAAATCTGTCGGGGCACGGGCCGGCGGGATCATACCTCGAAAATCACGCTTCGGATTCCGGCGGGAGTGGACACCGGGGCGCGCCTGCGTTCTTCGGGCAACGGGGAAGCGGGCGTGCGCGGCGGCCCACCCGGTGACCTTTACGTGGTATTGCATCTCAAAGCCCACGAAATTTTTCAACGGGATGGCGATGACTTGCTGTGCGAGGTACCGGTCAGCTTTGTGTCCGCCACCCTTGGCACCGAGATCGAAGTTCCAACCCTGAAGGAGAAAACCTCGATCAAGATACCGGCCGGCACGCAGCCGGGCACGGTGTTCCGTTTGCGCGGCAAGGGGGTGAAGAATCTGCAAGGCTACGGCCACGGAGACTTGCACGTGCGGATTGCCGTGGAAATTCCCACGCACTTGAGCAGCGCCCAAAAAGCGAAACTCCAAGAATTTGCCGAGTCGTGCGACGAGAGCGTCAACCCCATCAGCCGGAGTTTTCTGGAGAAAGCGAAGAGCCTGTTCCGCTGATTGGAGCATGCACCGTTTCTACATACCGCCGGAACAATGTCGGGATGCCGTCATCGAACTGACGGACACCGAAGCCCATCACGCCCTCCGCGTCTTGCGCCTTCAAACAGGCGAACGCGTCACCGTGCTGGACGGCGTAGGGCAGGAGTTGCTCTGCAAAGTGCGGACCGCCGCCCGGCACACGGTTACGCTGGCCGTGTTGCACCGGAATACGTCACCTCCCCTGCCCTGTCAGATTACGCTATTGCAAGCCGTACCCAAGGCCAAGGCGATGGATTACATCATTCAGAAGGCGACCGAACTGGGCGCGGCGCGCGTCGTGCCAATTCTTTCCGAGCGCACGGTCATCCAGCTCGACGGCGAGGACGCCGCCGACAAGGCAGAGAAGTGGCAACAGATAGCTATCGAGTCCATTAAGCAATGTGGCTCCCCTTGGCTGACGAAGATTGAACCGCCCGTAACGCTGAAAAATTATCTCGCGCGACGGGAGAAATTTGACCTGCCTCTGATCGCATCACTGCAAGACGCCGTCCGCCATCCGCGCGAGTTCATCCAGCATTTCCGCGACGAACATAATCGTCTGCCCACCACCGCCGGCGTGTGGATTGGCCCGGAGGGTGATTTTTCCCCGGCGGAGATGAACGTCCTCAAGGCCGCGGGCGCATTGCCCATGACGCTCGGTCGCCTGGTCCTGCGCAGTGACACGGCGGCGATTTACAGCCTGTCGGTGCTACACTACGAGTTGCAGGACTAAGGCTCGAACCGATCAACCGCCCCGTGCCGCTCGTTTCGCTGGCCGCAAACCATTCGCGCAACCGAAGCCTGCGCCTCCAGACTCCGAATAGAATTGTCATCATCACCCCTGATGTAGTGACCTTGTATAATGCGCGAGCTTGATTTCGCAGCACCATCCGGTAGCGTCTGGCGGGCGATGTGGTTGACCGGGCTTCTCCCGAACGCAAAGCATGGTTCGGTGTGGAGGGGCAAATCCGGGTTGAGATTCCATCGGTGACCGACTCCAGCGAGCCGGCGTGGAAACAACCGGCGACAACTCCCCACAGGCTATTCATGGCAAAATTTGTCAGCGCAGATGAAGCGGTCAGGCACATTCCGAATGGCGCCATCATGCTAGTGGTGCCCATGCCGTCCGAGGAACTTTATCCGGCCTTTCATCGCGTGTATTCCCAAACCGGCGCCCCCAAGGATCTGACGGTGATTTGGACGGCCGGGCTCGGACCGTTCAGCACCGAACGCCGGGGCATGAATCATTTCGCCTATCCTGGCATGGTCAAGCGGATCGTGGCGGGCCATCTCGGTTTGAATCACGAAGTGGGGCGAATGATCGCGCAGGAGGAGGTGGAAGCGTACAATCTGCCGCAAGGCACGCTCTGCCAGTTATACCGCGAGATTGCCGCCGGCCGGCCGGGTTTGGTCACGCGCGTGGGGCTGGGAACCTTTGTGGATCCCCGCGTGGAAGGCGGGAAACTCAACCGCCGCACCCAACCGTGTGAGGACTTGGTGGAGGTGCTGCAGGTGGGGGGCGAGGAACTGCTGCGCTACAAACCGTTCCGCCCGCAGGTCGGCCTCATACGCGGCACGACCGCCGACCCCGAAGGCAACATCACCGTCGAGGATGAGGCCTTGTGCATGGAGAATTTTGAAGCAGCCATGGCCGTCGCCAACTCGGGCGGCATTGTCATCGCCCAGGTCGAACGGATCTCCGATCAACCGGCCAAACCGCACGCGGTCAGTATCCCGGGGATTTTTGTCCACTACGTCGTCGTCGCCGCCAACCGACACGCCCACCCGCACACGCTCTTCACCGAGCACGACCCCTCATACACCGGCGGCGCGCGCGCGGATCTGGAACGCGAATTCCAGCCCATGCCGCTCACAGCCGAAAAAGTGATCTGCCGCCGGGTGGCCTTGGAACTGGGCGACGCCCGGCGCGTCAACCTTGGGGTTGGCATTCCCACCAGCATTGCTTCCGTGGCGCACGAAGAAGGCATTCTCGACCGGTTGACGCTCAACACCGAAGTCGGAGTGCTGGGGGGATTACCCCAAAGTGGCAAGAATTTCGGTCCGGCCAAGAATCCCAGCGCCTTCATTTCCCAGGCCGCCATGTTCGATTTTTATGACGGCGGCGGACTCGACTTGACCTGCGTTGGCATCGCCCAGGTGGACGGCGAGGGAAATGTTAACGTCAGCAAGATTGGCCCGAAAATCATCGGCTGCGGCGGGTTTATCAACATTACTCAATCCACAAAGTCGGTCATTTTCTGTGGTGAATTTACGGCCGTCGGCAACCGCACAGCCATTCAGAATGGCACGCTGCAGATTCTCACCGAAGGCAAGGTGCAGAAATTCGTGACCGCGGTGGAGCAGATCACGTTCAGCGGCGCCGTGGCCCGGCGCGGCCGCCAGAAGATTCTCTTTGTCACCGAACGCTGCGTGTTCAAACTCGTTCCGGCGGGACTCGAGCTCACCGAAATCGCGCCCGGGATTGACCTCGAACGCGATGTCCTCGGGCAGATGGGCTTCCGACCGCTCATCGCCAAGGACCTGAAGGTCATGGACGCGCGGATCTTCCAGACGCCGCCCATGAATTGCCGCTCCGCAGGAGAATGAAGCAGCTCGCCCGCGGAACGGGTGCCAGATCGCGCGGAACCAACGGCCGCCACCGGATGACAATCGCACGACAGACTGACGCACCCCCGGTGTGATCTGCCACAGAAAGTTGGCCCACCCCGACAGTTGGAGTCCAACGGCTCTGAAAATTAACTTTCAAAATTAAATTTTGACAATCATACGCTCTTAAATCAATCTATCCGCATCCGTTGATACCAACGGTCTCATGCAGAGTGGCTGAGGGCACTGGCCCAGCGACGCCACGGCAACCGGTTGAAATTTCGATTTCAATGCAGGTGCCAATTCCAGCTCGATTGTAGCGCCGGCCTGTGACCGACGATCCATTCGAGGAAAATGAGAAGACGCACAAAAACCTTGTCGCCCCTTCTCAACATGAGTCGGGGCTTTTTGTTTGCCCTGAAAGAGCTTGAAACTGGGTGGGGCGAGCGTCCTCGCGAGCTGCGAATTGAGAGACGGCTCGCCAGTAGTCTCGCCCCGCCGAACCGAATAATTTATGAGTGAAAAACACGAAGGATTCATGAAGGCGCTCAAGTGCCGCGAATGCGGCCGCGAATATCCCCTCGCCGCGACCCACGTCTGCGAATTCGACTTCGGCCCGCTGGAAGTCGCCTACGATTACGACCGCATCAAAAAATCCATGACCAAGGCGGCGATTCATTCGCGCGCTCAATCCATGTGGCGCTACCGCGAGTTGCTGCCCGTGGCGAACGATCCGACCGTCGGCCTGCAAGTCGGCTTCACGCCGCTCGTCAAAGCCGACCGCCTCGCGAAGAAACTCGGCATCCGCGAACTCTGGATCAAGAACGACACGGTGAATTACCCCACCCTCTCATTCAAAGATCGCGTCGTGAGCGTGGCGTTGAGCCGCGCGCTGGAACTCGGTTTTGAAACCGTCGCGTGCGCTTCCACTGGCAACCTCGCTAACTCCGTCGCGGCCAATGCGGCTTCCGCCGGCCTGAAAGCTTACGTTTTCATCCCGTCCGATCTGGAGCAGGGAAAAATCGTCAACTCGCTCGTCTATGGCGCCAACGTTATCACCATCAAAGGTCACTACGACGAAGTGAACCGGCTCTGCGCCGAGATCGCGGGCAAGTTCGGGTGGGCCTTTGTCAACGTGAACATGCGCCCCTACTACTCCGAAGGCTCGAAGAGCATGGCGTATGAAATCATCGAGCAATCCGGCTGGCGCATTCCGCAACACACCGTTGTGCCGATGGCGTCCGGCTCGTTGCTGACGAAAATCCAGAAGGGCTACCAGGAATTTGTGAAGCTCGGCCTCGTGGCGGAAGCGGAATACTCCATTCACGGCGCGCAGGCGACCGGTTGCTCGCCGATCTCTGTCGCGCAAAAGGCGGGACTGGATTTCTTCAAGCCCGTCAAACCGAACACGATTGCGAAATCCCTCGCCATCGGCACGCCTGCGGACGGCTTCTACGCGTTGCGCGTGATGAAGGAAACCGGCGGCGCAGCCGACGACGTGACCGACGACGAAATCCGCGAAGGCATCCGCCTGCTCGCCGAGTGCGAAGGCATCTTTGCGGAAACCGCCGGTGGCGTGACCGTGGGCGTGGCCAAGAAACTCATTGCCTCGGGCAAGATTCCGGCGAATGATTCCGCTGTGCTATGCATCACCGGCAACGGCCTGAAGACGCTCGATGCCGTCGTGGGTCATGTCGGCAAGACGCGCGAGATCAAGCCGAGCCTGCGCGAGTTCGAAGCGATGCTGGCGAGTGAGGAGAAGGTAAATGCGTAGTTACGATTCATTCGGTCGTTGAACGTTTCGAACTGAGTACCATCCAATCAGCATTATGAAACAACGAACACTTTATGGCTTCATCATGAGCCTGATTGTCTTGATGGCACTGTCAGTTGCGGCTGGCACGAACCAATTGGCGAAATCAGACCTCGAGTACTCGGTGGAACTCCACTACAAGAAAGAGATCATTCTCTCCCCGCAAGCGGTTCGAGTGCTTTACTCGAATGCGGTGCAGTTAGTAGAAACTTCAAATTTCAATTCCCGCAACGCACCCGGAAATTCGTGGGCGGGGTTTGGCGTCAGTGAAACACACGACGCCTACAGCAAAGTGGTCTCAGGAAGCTATCTGCTGATTGCATTCAGTGAGACCCGGAAAATTAAGACACTCGGCGGAGAGTTAAGCGTGAAAGAAATAATCATCGGCTTGAATCGTTCAGACATTGCAAGTTCGCTTCACACGATAGACGATCAAGGCCGCGTTATTGGCCATGGAAAATACGACGGACCTTTGTGTTCCATGCTCATGGACGAGGTGAAAAAGGTTGCCAGCAAAACCAACTGACAGCCGCACCGGATAGAAATCTGATTTATGGCAAAGAAAGTTCGAATCCCAACGCCGCTCCGCAAGTTGACCAACAACGAGGAGCTGGTCGAAGTCAACGCCGCCACCATTGGCGAGGCGATCACTGAATTGCAGTCCCGCTACCCCGGCATCGCCGAGCGGCTCGTGGACGAAAAGGGCGAAGTCCGCCGGTTCGTGAACGTCTATGTGAACGAGGAAGACATCCGCTTCCTCACGGGCTCCCAAACCCCGCTCAAAGACGGCGACGAAATCAGCATCATCCCGGCCATCGCGGGAGGCTAGACCGAAACAGGTTTGTGAAGACGCTCGCCCTCACCCTTACCCTCTCCCCCGGGGCGAGGGAACAGGAAGCGGCGTCTCCCGACAACTCGTACAGCTGCCAAATTGCCGCCGCCTCACGAATAACCAGAAGCCGGTGAATGGTTCTCCCTCTCCCTCGGGGAGAGGGCCGGGGTGAGGGGATGTCAACAACAAAATAAATTTATGCCCGCAAAAAAAACTTCCAAACCGACCAGCCAGGACACGGTGCAACAAACGCGCCTCTGGCTGATGTATCCGCCCAAGCTCATCAAGAAGCCGTTGATCTGGGAACTGGGCCACAAGTTCAAAGTCGTCACCAACATCCGCCAGGCCAGCGTTACCGACGAGATTGGCATCGTCTGCCTTGAACTCGACGGCAAACGCGAGGCCGTGAAGGCCGCGATCAAGTGGCTGACCAAGACCGGCGTGAGCGTGGAGCCAGTTGAGATCAGTGTGATCGCGAGCTGAAACCGGGCGCGAGCCGGTCCCTCCGATGGCTGCGGGGCCTGCCTGCGTCTCCGGTCAGTCGGGCGGTCGCGGCCCAACGTGAAAGCCCCGCATCGGTCCAAGCAGCACCCGGCCAGGTTTTGCACCGGCGCCGCATCGTCGTCCCCTAGCGATTTCTCCGTTACCGCGTTGTTTGTTACAGCACCGTGGAGCGTCACCGCGCTCGCAAGGTGTTTTGTTTGACAACCGCACCATGAACGGCGGAGGATTCGTCGTCATTCCAATGCTTTTCTTCGCAAAACATTCGCCCGCAAGCCGCGCAATCATGGCCATGATGGCCGCCGCATATGGGTTGACAGCCAGCTTGGCCAATGGGGGCACGAATGAACCAGCCGCCGCCGCCGGCTTTGTCTTCCGCGCGTGGGGCACGGAGGCGGGGCTGCCGCAAAACACCGTAAGTGTGATCCTGCAAACGCGGGACGGTTACCTGTGGTTGGGAACGCAGGCCGGCTTGGCGCGCTTCGATGGCCTCCGATTCCAGGCGTATGGATTGGCCGAAGGATTGCCGAGCGTACAGGTGCGCGCGCTTTATGAGGACCACCAAGGGAGCCTATGGATCGGAACCTACGGCGGTGGTTTAAGCCGGCTGCGGGACGGACGGATGGAGACATTCACAATGGAACACGGGTTGAGCGACATCAACGTAACTGCGCTCGCCGGGGATTCCGCGGGACGGATTTGGATCGGCACGTCCACGGGCCTGAGTCTCTGGCAAAACGGAAAGTTCATCCAGGAGCCCACGCTCGCCCGCCTGGGCCATGGCCTGATCCGCACCCTGCTGCGCGACCGGCACAACGCGACGTGGATTTCCGCTTTGGCAGGATTATTCGAGTTCAAAGACGGGAAGTTGACCCAGAGCCTGGGTCCGCCCGGGGATGAGAATTTCTCGCCGTATTGCCTGCTGGAAGACCGCGACGGAAATCTTTGGGCGGGAATTGGCAACGGAAAGGTGCTGTGTCGCCGGAACGGCTTGTGGAATAAATATGACGAGTCCTCCGGTGTACCCTTTGCCTACGTGACGTGTCTGGCGGAAGGGGCGGATGGTACGATCTGGGCCGGTTCGTTGGACGCCGGGCTGTATTACTTCAAGGACGGAAGGTTCCAAGCAGTCACAAAGCAAGCGGGGCTTTCCGGGGATGACATCCGCTCGCTCCTCGCCGACCGGGAAGGCAATCTCTGGGTCGGGACGCGCAGTGCCGGACTCAACCGACTAGCTCGCCGGAAGTTGGCGGTCTACGGCCCGGCGCAAGGCCTGACCCACGATTTCGTGCGCGGGGTGGCGGAAACCCCCGATGGTTCGCTTTGGGTGGGTACCACCGGCGGTGGGCTTTATCGCGGGCGTCCGGAATCGTTCTCGGTTTTTGGCGATGATCGCATCCGGTTCTATTCCACCGTCGAGGCGGTCCTAGCCACCCGTGATGGCAGTCTCTGGTGGGGTGGTTCGGGAGCACTGTTTCAATGGCAGCATGACAAACTCGCGGCAATGTTTACGCGGACCAATCAGCCGTGGCTGGGAGATGTGGCGGTCACCGCCATGTGCGAAGACTCACAGGCCGGACTCTGGATTGGCACCGCGCGTGGCGGATTGTGGCACCTTCGCGACGGGGAATTTACGCCATTCCCCCATCCGGTGGCCCGGGGAGCGGTCACCGCCCTCGTTCAGGAATCCGATGGCACGCTTTGGATTGGCTCGGTCGCGGGCGGACTCAGCCGGGTACGCGACGGCACGGTGGACAGCTTTTCCACCGCCAACGGCCTGCCCAGCAATCATGTTCGCACGCTCTATCTGGATCAGGACGGCACGCTTTGGATTGGCTCCGGTGGCGCGGGTCTGGCGCGGTGGCTGAAGGGTCGCCTCGACTGTTTCACCGCCCGCCAAGGATTGGGCGACGATACGGTCTCGCAAATACTGGAAGACGACGACGGCCATCTTTGGTTGGGCTGCAATCGCGGTATCTTTCGGTATCGCAAAACGGAACTCGCGGACTTGGCGGACGGGAAGTCAACCTTTGTCCATTCGCGAGTTTATGGCGTCACTGACGGAATGCTGGCGGACGAGTGTGCGAGCGGCTTTTCCCCGGCGGGACTGAAATTGAAATCCAGACAGCTTTGTTTTTCGACCATCAAGGGTTTGGTTGTCGTTGACCCGCGCCAACAGGAAATTGATACGCAGCCGCCCCGCGTGTTGCTGGAAGAAGTAATGGTGGACCGGCAGAGCCAGAGAATCAGCCCCCGGCCACAAAGCAGCGAGGACTCCGAGCAGCCCGCATTTGCCATCACGATCGCCCCCGGCCCGCGGGAGATTGATTTTCATTATACGGGCTTGAACTTCGCGGCGCCGGAAAAAATTCAATTCCGTTTCCGGTTGGACAATTGGGATCGCGATTGGGTCGAGGCCGGCGCGCGGCGGGTGGCGTACTATCAGCGGCTACCCCCTGGACATTATGTTTTCCGGGTTCTGGCCTGCAACGCGGACGGCGTCTGGAGTCAACCCGGCGCGGCCCTGGCCGTAACGGTGCAACCTTACCTGTGGGAAACTGGCTGGTTCGTGGTCGGCGGCGCGTTGACCATCATTAGCTTGTTGGCCGGGACAGTTTACGGGGTGGCTCGCCGAAACTACAAGCGGCGCCTGGCCCAATTGGAAACGCAGCATGCCATTGAACGAGAGCGCTTGCGCATCTCGCAGGACATGCACGACGACGTCGGCGGGATTTTGACACGGGTTTCGATTCTCAGCGACGTGGGCCAAAGTCAGGCCGAAGGGCCAACCGCCTCCAAGCAGTTTGAACGTATCGGCCATCAGGTGCGGGCGGCCGTAGTGGCGCTCGATGAAATCGTTTGGGCTACGAACCCCAAGGACGACAACCTGCCCCGGTTCGCGGAATACGTGGGCCGGTTTGCCGACGAATGTTTCGAGAACACCGGCGTGCGGTGCTGGCAGGAAATACCCACCGATCTGCCCAAACTGCCGCTGCGGGCCGACGTCCGCCACAACGTCTTTCTCGCGGTCAAAGAGGCTTTGAACAATGTCCTGAAGCACTCGGCAGCGACCGAAGTCTGGCTGCGACTCAAGTTGGTGGACGCCCGGGTTTGCGTGGAAATCGGGGACAACGGCCACGGATTTGCACCGGAGACCGTGCGGCCGGGAGGGAACGGTCTGGACAACATGAAGTCGCGACTCGCGGAATGCGGCGGCGCCGCGGATATTGCCAGCCTTCCCGGACAGGGCGTCAAGCTCCGATTCGTTTTTCCCATGCCGAAGAGTGTTTGAACTTGTGCCCGCCTAACATCAATGTGGGATGGCAGGCGGCAACCTGATGGATTATGAAGAAGCCCAAAGTGGCCAAAGCAATTACAGTTTCGCTGGTGGAGGATGATCCCGGAGTGCGAGCCAATCTGGCCAGCCTGATTGACGGCACACCTGGATTTAAGTGTCAGGCCGCCTACCCGGACGGTCCGTCGGCGCTCAAGGACATCCCGGGCAACCGGCCGGATGTGGTGCTCATGGACATTAATCTGCCGGGTATGTTGGGCACCGAGTGCGTGCGGCGGCTCAAGACCATCGCGCCCGACGTGCCCGTGCTGATGCTGACCGTCTATGATGACAGCGAACAGATCTTCAAATCGCTCATGGCCGGCGCCACCGGCTACCTACTCAAACGCACACCCAAGGATAAGCTGCTGGAAGCGATTCGGGAAATCACGAGCGGCGGCGCACCGATGTCCCGTCAGATCGCGCGGCGCGTGGTTCAATATTTTCAGGATGTCAGCCAGATCGCGGCCACGCCGCAACGGGCGCCGGAAGTCGAAACCCTGACCGAACGCGAGCAACAGGTGCTGGCATTGCTCGCCAAAGGGCACGCGTACAAGGAAATCGCGGACCTGCTGAACATCGGGTTCGAAACCGTGCGCACTTACGTACGGACGATTTACGACAAGCTACACGTCCACAGCCGGACCGAGGCCACGTTGAAGTACTTGGGGCGTTAGCCACAGGCCCGATGCAACCGCAGCAAGCTGCTGGAAAAAAGTCTGAATCATAAAGCGGCGAAAAACCTGTAGGCTTCAAGTCCGCTCCGTTTCCTCAATAGCCTTCCGATATCCCGCTCCACCCTGCCCTGCTCTTTTGGGCGGTAGATTGTTTCGTCAACCGGTATTGCCCGGCTGGTGACTCCCTGCTTGGCCAAAAGACTCCACTTGCGTGCAGGGCGGCAAAAATCCATAGCAGACTCGAATGGCTTAGCAGTCAGCTCTTATGCCTTGGCGCGTGGGTCAAGTTTTTGTGGGCGCTGCCGATAGAGGAAGTGTCGCAAGACCGGCGGCTGGCAGCCACAAAACGCCAGCAGGGAGTACGGTGGAGGCCCTAACCAAACTTCGCCACACGGCAAGGATGTCGTGCAACACAAAAGCCCCTTCACGGGGGACTCACGGAAAGAGTAACTATGGTCATCAATACAAACACGT
>JADLHS010000198.1 GCA_020848635.1 Limisphaerales bacterium | reverse complement strand
CGATTCAAAAAATTCGGGTCGGGACGTGTTCCTAACTCAACGATAGAGTAACGATCCGAAGCCATTGTTCAATGTTCATTGTTGACCCAAATGTAACTCGAAAGCTGGGAGATTATGCGCAACCCTGCTCGATCAAAAGAGGCCGGCTCGAAAACTAGACCGAATTGCCGCTGCCCCATTGGGTGTGAATGGAACGGGGCAGCCAAGTCTCAGAAATTAGGGAAACGCCAGCCGATTCGTGACTGCACCAGTGTTGCGCAGCGCCTCCGCCAGTTTGCTGCTGCTGAACCCCTGAACCGAGCCATCCGCCAAGCCGATATTTCCCATTTTCTCATGCCGCTCAGCGGACCAGGCAACCGGCAGATTTGTCCAGAGCGACAGAATGCCCGACGGCACGGGCAGGCCCTTGATCGCGACCCCGGCTCCGGTAGCTTTTCCGCCGACCAGTAGATTGTCGTCACCCACCCATAGCATCTGCGATGTGGAAGAACTGGGGGCCAAGTGGATGAAATAGCTCGCGTTTGAGTTGTTCGAGAAATAAACGCCAGGGAAGTTCCCACCGGCCGCAGCACTTTCGGAAAAGGTGGTCGTTTGAATGCGCCGCTTGTCTTCCGGGCAGACCAGAATCTTGGGAGTGCTGAGTTCGTTGGACATGACTCGATAGACCGCCGCGACATTACCTGCCAGCACCGCCTCCATCGCACCCCCGTTGGTCACCGACACCTCCATCGGCAGCTTGTCATTATTATCGAGGCTCCACTGGCGAAAGGCCAAGCTGACTTGCTTCAGATTGTTGCTGCACCTCAAACCGGGTTGGTGGCGTTTCGGGCCAGACAAAGCAGAAAGCAGAAAAGCTATTATCACTGTAAGCACTGCAACAATTACCAAAAAATCAACCAACGTAAAACCACTCCGCGTATCTCTTTGTCGCAGTTGCATATCAAAGTCTCTGAAAGTTTTCGATCCTCGCCGTTTACGTCGCTTGTTCCATTGTCGCCAGATCGCGGATGCAAGATTCAAGAGCCTCAGCAATTCGTCCGGGAAAAATCCGAGAATCTGCCGTTCGTGCCGTAGCTGTTTCATGCGTCATCAATTTTCAGCAGTGGCGGTGCCATGTGAATTTGAGCACAAAAACAATTCACGGCAGCTCTTCACTGTGCGAGGGTCACGCATTCTGAGTGAGCTTCACGCATCAACCCGGCAGCGATCCCAAGTTGCACCTCATACGAATTCAGCGATGGACGCCGGCACCCGGCTCGGCCAGCTTGGGTGAGGTGAAAATCTCGGTCATCATTCCGGCGTTCAACGAAGAGCGGTTGCTTGTCCCAACCCTCGCGCACATCAATGCGGCCCGGTCAGCTTTTGCCGCGCGCGGTTTTGCTTCGGAATTGATCGTATGCGACAACAACTCCACGGATCGTACGGCGGAGATGGCGCGGGCGGCGGGCGCCCGGGTGGTGTTTGAGCCGGTGAACCAGATTGCCCGCGCCCGCAACACTGGCGCCGCGGTGGCGAGCGGCGACTGGCTGCTGTTCATTGATGCGGATTCGCATCCGACCGCAGAACTCTTTGCCGCGGTCGTGGAGCAGATTCAATCCGGCAAATGCCTTGCGGGTGGCAGCACGATCCGGCTGGAAGGGAATCATCAACTGGCGAACTTCGTGACCGGCGTATGGAACTGGCAGAGCCGTTCGCGGCGGTGTTTGGCGGGGTCGTTTATCTTTTGCGAGGCCGCGGCGTTCCGCAAACTTGGCGGTTTCAACCCCGAGCTGTTCGTCGGCGAGGAGCTGGACCTGACCACGCGCCTCCAGGGGCTAGCGCGGGAGTCGGGTCGGGAGATCGTGATTCTGCATCGCCACCCGTTGCTGACCTCAGCGCGCAAAGTGCGGCTTTATTCCACATGGGAACACCTGCGTTTCCTGGTTCGCGTGGCAACGAACCGGGAAGCCACCTTCCGTGACCGTGAGGCGTGTTACGCCTGGTACGATGGTCGGCGGTGAACACTGGGGCCGTTGGGCGCGTCAAAAGGCACAAAATGTTGCATAGGTTTAAATCATGCGGCTTGGTTGTCGGGTTGTTGCTCCTCACGCTCACGACGTCGGTCCCGCAGGAGTTGGAGTTGGATGTTGGCCAGGTGATTACGGCGGCGCAGGAATGGGCGGAGAATAACCTAGATGAAGGCGTGCTGCGTTCACTGCCGGAAGTGGACCGGGACAAGGTGGAAAAATTCCTGCGCCAGTTTCAGGATCAACTCCAGAACGATTACGTCCTTGAACTGGCGACATTGAACGAGACAGCGAAGTTCGTCCTGCCGCTGCTCGATGCCTACCCCGAAACCCAGCCGTACGCCGCGTGGCTGCGCTCGCGGCTCGATTACTTTGAGGTGGCCGAAGAACTCCGCAAGCAAGCGCCCACGCCGAAACCGGTACCGGGTCAGCGACCGAAGCCGGGGCGGAATCCTTCGTCCTCAGTTGAGCGCAAGGCATGGGCACTGAAACTGGGTCAAAGCGCCCGGCCGCCGGCGGCGAATGCCCTCGTGCCGAAACTAAAATCCATCTTTGCCCGGGAACGGGTGCCGGAGCAACTGGTGTGGGTGGCGGAAGTCGAGTCGGGATTTAACGCGCGCGCGCGCAGTCCGGCGGGTGCGGGCGGCTTGTTTCAGTTGATGCCAGCCACGGCGAAGGAACTCGGCTTGCGCCGATGGCCATTTGACCAGCGTTACCAAGTTGAACCCAGCGCACAGGGGGCGGCGCGTTACTTGAAGCGCTTGCACACGCAGTTCGGCGACTGGCGGCTCGCGCTCGCAGCCTACAATGCGGGCGAGGGCAAGGTTCAGGGCCTGCTCAAACGCAGTGCGACACGGAGTTTTGACAGCATTGCCACGGCGCTGCCAGCGGAGACGCAAATGTTCGTGCCAAAGGTGGAGGCGACCATCCTGCGACGGGAAGGGGTTTCATTGGCAAAACTGCGGCCGCCAAAAGATAGGCCTTGAAGTGGGAGTCTATGCGAAGACGTCAAGGGACAAAGTCGCGATCGGAAGCAGATCGAGGTAATTCGGTGTTTCACGTACTTCGTGAAGCGGATGGTTTGCCGAATGCCTTCTGTAGTTGCGCCTTTGCAACTTTACGGTGAGAGCCTTTCGCGTGGCGGGGATTTACACTTCCGCCAGCGGCTCGGTCGCGTCGCCGAATTCGGGGAGGTGGACGTCCATCTTGTCCATCATCGAGAGGTAGAGGCGGCACATCTGGCGCTCGGACTTCTCCCTGTAGTCGAGCACGCGGCCGCCCGTGATCCGCCCACCCGCGCCGCCGAGCAGAACTACGGGGAGCTGGTTGGCGTCATGATTGCCGTTCAACATGCTGGAGCAGTAGAGCAACATCGAGTTATCGAGCAGCGTCCGGTTGCCTTCCTGAATGCTATCGAGCCTCCGAGCGATGTAGGCGAGTTGGGCGAGGAAAAACTGGTTCACCTTGAGCCAGTCCGCCGTGTCGCTGTGTGAGAGGAGGTGGTGGATCATGTAGTCCACGCCGAGGTTGGGGAAACGCAGCGAGCTGTGGTCGTTGTTGAGCTTGAGCGTGCAGAGCCGCGTGGTGTCAGTTTGAAACGCGAGCACCAGGATGTCGCTCATCAGCCGCATGTGTTCGCCGATGTCCTGCGGGATTCCGTCGGCCGGCCGTGGAATGTTCGGCGCGGAGAGCGTGGGACGCCAACCCTGGAGCTCCCCTTTCTTGCCTGCGTTCTCGATACGAACCTCCACTTCACGGACGGAGTCGAGGTATTCAACAAGTTTGCGCTGGTCCGTGGCGCTGATGCGGCGGCGGAAATTCTTCGCATCGGAACTGATCGCGTCGAGCACGCTCTTGTCGCCGCGATTTACCTCGTCCTTGAACAAGCGGTCGAAGGCCAGTGCTGGATAAATTTCGAGCGGCGTGGGGGTGGTCGGCGAGCTCCACGAGATGTGGGAGCTATAGAGCATCGAATAATTCTTGTGGACGGATGGATTCGACTTCTCGCAACCGAGCACAAGGCTCGGCACCTTGGTCGAGCGGCCGTAATGTTGGGCGAGCAACTGGTCAATGCTCGTGCCGGATCGGATGTCCCCCCCGGCGGCCAGCGGCGCCCCCGAGAGGAGGTTGCCCGTTTGCGAACTGTGAATGTTCCCTTTCAGCGCCTCGGCGTTATAGAGCCCCCGGATGAAAAGCATCTTCGCGCGAAAATCCGCCAGCGGCGTGAGCACGTTGCCCAACCCCATGGCCTTGCCTTCGCCTTTGGCCCACCATTCCTTGCTGTGAAAACCGTTGCCCGAAAAGAGCACGGCGAGGCGCACGGGCGCTTCGCTGGCGGGCCGGAGGGCGCGCCCGGGTTCATCGCCCCAAACATTGAAGGATTCCATCCACGGCAGCGCCATCGTGACGCCGACGCCGCGGAGGAACGCGCGGCGGGAGAGTTGGTGAGTGGTCATGTTCGGTGCGGTTTTGTTGGTGTTGAACGGCTTAATCCTCGGAGCCTGTATCACGTCCGCGGATTTCGCGAAACTGTTTGCTGCGCACGATGGTTTCGACGGCGGCGCTGAACCGGTAATTGTGGGCTGCCAGCTGTCGTTGCATCTCGGTGATCAGTGGTTTGTCAGATAAAATAACACCACGGCCCAGCGCGTAGCCGAGCAGTTTGCGACAGAATTGGCGCAGCACCGCCTCGCGCTTTTTGGTCAGCAGATAATGACGCAAGTCCGCGGCGCCGTCCACCGGCGTGCCGTCGATCAACGTGGCGCGGGTGTCAATGGGCCGGTCCGCGAGGTCGCGGGTGCGGGCGCGACCGATGGGGTCGTAGCCTTCGAGGGCAAAACCGTAGCCATCAATGAGGGCATGGCAACCGGCACACCGCGGGTCGCGGCTATGTTTCTCCGTGAGCTGGCGCACGGTCAGGGTCTCCGTGGCTTCGTCCTCGGGCAGACGCGGAACCTCCTTGGGCGGGGGCGGGAGCTTGTCCCCCAGCAAAACCTCCGCGACCCAGTTCCCCCGGAGGATGGGGCTGGTGCGGGAGGCGCCGGATTGCTTCGCGAGGGTGGCACCCAGGCCCAGGATGCCGCCGCGCCCGTGAGCTTTCACGTTGTCCACGCGCCGCCACTCGGGACCGGTCACGCCGGGGATGCCGTAATGTTGCGCCAGGTCCTCGTTGAGAAAAGTGTGGTCAGTATCAAAAAGCTCGAGCACCGAGCCGTCGTTTTGAAAGACGTCCGTGAAGAAGCGAATCGCCTCCTCATACATCGGGCCGCGCAGGCGGGCGAACGTCGGGAAATGCCGCTCGCTCTTCTCGTCGAGCGACTCGAAGTCGTGGATGTGCAACCAGGCGCAGGCGAATTCGGTGGCCAGCCGGCGCACGCGGGGATCGGGCAACATCCGCCGGGCCTGGGCCACCAATACGTCCGGTTGGTGAAGTTTTCCCGCGGCCGCGACCCCACGCAATTCCGCGTCGGGCAGGGAGGACCAGAGAAAATAACTCAGGCGATTCGCGAGTTCCCAGTCCGACACCGGCGCGGGCGTTTTGCCCGGCGCGGCCTGCTCGAGGCGGTACAGAAATGCCGGGGCCACGAATACGCGGGCGAGGACAAGCCGGATGGCTTCGTCATGCGGCAAATCCTCGGACCGCAACTTGCCATACAGCTCGCGCAGTTCGTCCTGTTCGGCTGCGGTCAACGGTCTCCGGTACGCGCGCCCGGCGAACTCCAGCACGCCCTTCAGATGTTGCGGTTGCGTGTTGGTGAGTAATTGCCGAAACGCCGCGGCGCGATCGTTGATGGGCTGACGCATGGGTTCGAAGACCTTCGGGTCGGCGTCCTGGGTGGCGTATTGCCAGAGCTGCTCGAAGGCGTCCACCAACGTGAGGGCGTCCTGACTCACGTAATGCAATTCGTTCCACAGCTGGTCGAGCCGGTTATTTTGCGCCTCATCCAGCATCAGCCGCGCGAGTTGGTCGTCTTCGCGGTAGAGCAAGGTGAGCGTGACGACTTCATCCACCGGCACGATCTTGGTGTAGCAAAGGGCGGCCGGAAACCAGCGGCGGAATTCGTTCAGGTTGCTCTCGATGCGCCTGGCCGTCGCGCTGCCTTCCACGATGACGATCGGCGTGCTGTGGCCGACCGGCTGGTCCGGGTCGGTCCACGTTCCCTTTTTGTTCTGGCTGGTCGAGGCCCCGGGCAGCAGCGCTTTGATATCCGTGGGTTTGCGCGTGAGCGCCTGGAGTTGAACGCTGCCTTCGGCGCCGGATTTCGGATCAAGAACCCCCGTCGTCACAAACTCGGCCCCGGCGACGAGGTCGGCGGGCAGGCGGATTTCCACCAAGGACGGGGCTTGGACGCACAAGCTGCTTGCCTCGATCGCCGTGCCGTTCGGATGCCGGCCAAAGCTTGCCGGGTCGAGGCCCACCGTATTCGTAGCAGCCGACGTGAGGAGGCTCTGACGGTTTTGTCCTTTGGAATTAGTCTCCTCACGTCGGCTGCCACCCCGTTGGTTCTTGAACAGCGGCCCGCTGAGCGATGCCAGTTGTTGATGGAGTTTTGCGTCTGGACTGTCTTTTGCCTCCGGCGGAGACGAGGTCAGGAGCGTCTGAACGGCTTGCGCAAGTTTGAACTTCTCCTCCGCCGGCTCGGCGGAGAGCCATCTGGCCAACAGGGAGCCGGCGGGAATCACCGGGCCGGTTTCGCGGCCGGACACGGGCTCGGTATAGAAATGCCAGACGCCGTCGTTGCCGAACCGGTCGGCGTGAGGATTTCCGGCCAGCACATCGGGCGAAACATCCCGCGTCAGGCTCCACTCGCGGCCGCCTTCGCCGACGCTCCGGAGCACGAGTTCGATGTCCGTGAGGTCGCACGAATGATTGCCCTCGCGCGAACCGATGAGCAACGAAACCAAGTCCCCCCTCTGCACGGTGATATTCTCCGCGAAGTCAACCTTCACTTCCTTGCTGCCTTGGGCCGTGCCGTTGGCAAGCCGCTGACGGGTGACGCCGCGGCGCAGTTCCAGTGACCAGGTGACGCCATTCCCACATTCGGGATGGGCGTGGGTCACTTTCGCTTCGATGCGCATGGGGCCGGCGAGCGGACTGCGCCAGCCCACCGCCGCGCTGAGTTGGGGCGAAGGATGGACGGTTACCCCGTGCGGCTTCAGGTTGCCGGGGATGCGCACCGGCTGATCGGAAGAATTGGCAACCAGCAACGGTGTTTCGCCTGAACCCCAGCCATTGACGAAGTCATAATCCGACACCTTTTTCATCTGCTGGTTGAAATGGTCCAGCTTGAGATCACTACCCGAACCGATCCCCAAGTAATCGAGCCACGCGCCGAGCGCGTCAGCTTCCACGCCGTTCCGGCGGGCAAGCTCCGCAATGTCGAGTTGGTTGGTGCTGGCGCTGGCTTCTGCGACGGCGGTGAGGCATTTCGCCGTGACCGCAAAAAGCTTTTCCCGCCGCGCCGTCAGTTCACGGGTAAGGTCCCGCACATCGCGCAGAAGTAAATCGGATTGTCCGGGGACAACCAATTTTGGCTGTTGCCAGAGGACGAAATCGTTCGTGTTGCTGTCGCCCGCGTCGCTGGCCACGAGATAGATGACGACTTCGTTGCCGGATGTGGGCGCGGCGAGCTTGAAGCGCACCTCGTGCCGTGGTCGCAAGGGACTGACGGGTTCCATCCACGCCTTGGGACCGCCGACCTTGCCGATGTGACCCACGCTGCTGAATTTCCAGAGGACCTTCTGCCATTGCTCGATCTCGGCGGCGAGCGCGGCGACATCCGCGGACGTGGCGGTGCGCCAACGAGCGCGCACCGGGTCGAGGAGGAGGGAAGGCTCGGGGCGGTTAAGCAAGGTCAAGAGCTCGGCGAGATACTTGGGGCTGAGATTGTTCTGGCGGGCGAGTGCGGGCAGGCGCCGGGCGTCAGAGCGCAACTCCAGCGTGGCGGTGAGATATTTTTCCAGCGGCAGCCGGCCGCCTTTGTTCTTGTCCAGTTCCATGCCCTGCTGCGTCACCGTTTCCGCCCCGCCGGGTTCGGTGAAGCTCTGGTAGAATCGGCGGATCTCCGTGAGGATTTCCTCCGTCCAATCGCGGCGGGTCGTCCCGGACGAGAAGCGCAGCCCATCTGGCAACAGCACCGCATGGCTGGCGATGTCCTTGCCGGCGTCGAGATACTTGGTGATGAGCGCGGGCGACATGACCAACGCATTGCCCGTATTCATGAAACCTTCACCCGCTGCGCTGTCCACCGGAAACTCCTTCGCTGGGTTAAGCGACGCGACCCCCGTGAGATCGCGAACGGTGTAGGTATATTCCGCGTTGTTTAGCCGGCGGAGCACCACCGGACCTGGATCGCCTGCGTTTACCTGCGCGGCTTCGTCCAACGCGCGGTTCACCCAGCTGACCAATCGCTCCCGCTCGGCTTTCGTTGGCTGCGGCTTTGCTTTCGGCGGCATTTCCCCGAGCGAGAGTTGCTCGATGACGCGCTCCCAGACCTTGGGATGCTTGAGCACTTCGCGGAACGAAGAGAATCGCTCAAGATCCAGGTCACCCTTCGGCTGCTCGGTTGAATGGCATTTGAGGCAATACTCCTGAAGCAGCGGACGAACGCCCGACTCGAATGACTCGGCGTTACTCGCGTGAGTTTGAGCGGTGCCTTTGGAGACGGAGGCGAATGCGGTTGCCACCACCACCCAAACCGCTGGGAAGAGACTGCGCAGGGCGCGAACGGCCATTTGAATTCCGCGCGCATCCTCCCGGCGTGCGGTTCGGCATCCGATCGTCGCGGGATTCAGTTGGTTGGCAGCGCGGCGCAGCCTCACCGGCAACGCCGCGCTCCGTTGAGCTGTGGTTGTCCCTTGTCGGGCTTCCAACATTACGAGTTCCTTTCTGATACTTCATGCTTCTGCCGCATCGGCTATCCACGAAAGAGCCTTGGCGAACGGAGGCAAGAGAATTACGGAATAATGTCTACACCGGACCAACCCAGCTTGTCCAGTTCTTCGCACCACCTCCCCAACCGTTTGGGCGGAAGGCGGGGTGATTTGTCCCGGCGTGCCGTCCCGTTCCTGCCTTGGCCCGCCAATCTCCCACTTGCCAAGCGTGTTCACGTTTTGCTCTAATGCCGCGGTGCTACAACAGCAAACCCTGAATCGTTCCGCCAGTTTTTCCGGCATTGGTCTGCACAGCGGCAACCGGGTGAACATGACGCTGCTCCCAGCGCCGGCGAATAGCGGCATCCGTTTCCGGCGCATGGACCTCGAAGGGAAACCGGAGATTGAAGCACGCGTCGAGAATGTCACCGAGACGAACCGCTCCACCACGCTGGCCAAGGGCAACACCAAGGTGCAAACGGTGGAACACGTCCTCGCCGCATTCGCCGGCTACGGCATTGACAACGCAATCGTCGAGCTTGATGCGAATGAACCTCCCATCGCCGATGGCAGCGCCTGGGAGTTTTGCAAATTGATTCAATCGGCGGGTATCGTGCCGCAAAATGAAAAGCGTGAACCGTACACCGTCACCGAACCGATCGAGCTGGAAATGGGCGAGACGTTGATGACGCTGTTTCCCAACGCAGGGTTCAAGCTCACCTGCACCAGTGCGGACAAGCACGGCCGCTTCACCCAATTTTTCAGCACGGACGTGACGCCCAAGACGTGGGAGAAGGATTTGGCGCACGCGCGGACGTTCTGCTTTTACGAGGAGATCGAGTATCTCATCAAGAACGGCCTGATCAAGGGGGGCAGCCTGGAAAATGCCGTGGTCATTCGCGATGACGCGGTGCTGACCACGGAGCCGCTGCGATATGAGGAGGAATTTGTCCGCCACAAGATGCTCGATATTGTGGGCGATCTTTCGTTACTGGGCCGCCCGCTCCACGGCCATCTCATCGCGGTGAAACCAAGCCACAGCGGGAATTGCGAACTGGTCCGGCAGATCGTGGCCCAGATCAACAAGCCCTTGCGCGCGGCCCGAACCTTTGCTCCGCCGCCCGCGCGGGCCGGGGCGGGGGTGGAAAGCGCGGCGCGGGAGGTTGCGGCTGAAAACGGGGCGATGGGCATCGAGGAAGTGATGAAGATGTTGCCCCACCGGTATCCGTTTCTGATGGTGGATCGCATCCTGAAAATTGACGGCAACCATATCGTGGGCGTGACGAACGTGACCATGAACGAAATTTACTTTCAGGG
>JADLHS010000197.1 GCA_020848635.1 Limisphaerales bacterium | reverse complement strand
GACGTTCGTCGAGGCGCCGCCGGTGCGGAGGATGTAGCCGTTCTCATCTGTGTTGATGAAAGGCTGAAACAGTTTTGTCTTTGGCACGTGGCCGATCGCAACAAAAACGCCGGCGCAATCAATCAGGCGCTCCGCGTTTGTCTTGAGGTCTTTCACTTTGATCCCGGTCACCTGGCCCTGTCGCACGTCGAGGATTTCGGTGACGACCGAGTTCCACACGGGTCGAATCTTCCCGTTTGCTAAAGTCCGTTCCGCCATGATCCTTGAGGCCCGTAGGGAGTCGCGGCGATGAATCAAATAGACCACCGAAGCGAAGCGGGTGAGAAATGTCGCCTCTTCACACGCGGAATCGCCACCGCCCACCACGACGAGGGGTTGGTTGCGAAATCCGGGCAAGGCACCATCGCACGTTGCGCAATACGTCACGCCTTTCTTTTCTAACTGCGTTTCGCTTTCCAGGCCGAGATGGCGATGGCCCGCGCCAGTCGCAATAATGACGGCCCGCGCCTCCAAACGTTCGGCATCCACGGTCAATACCAAGGGGTGTTGGGAAAAATCCACCGAGTCCACGAGGCTGCCGGATTTGACGCGCGTGCCGAATCGTTCGGCCTGTTGTTGCATCCGCGTCATGAGTTCATATCCGTCCACGCCTTCGGGGAAGCCGGGGAAGTTTTCGACGATGCTGGTGGTTGTCAGCAATCCTCCAGGCTGTTCGCCAGTAATCACGAGCGGTTCAAGATTAGCCCGCGCCGCGTAAAGCGCCGCTGTCCAGCCCGCGCAACCGGATCCAATAATGACAATGTTTTCCATGATGAGTTCAATATAGTGCGCCGCTCTCCTCGGTCAGCACGCAGATACGCGGCGTTCCAGCAGATCGTGAACCACGCGTCCGGCGCTCGCGGCGATTCGGCTGGGTTTGTGCCGTCGCGCCTTAAGCAACGAACGGTATAATGGGCTGGCAGGGAATCAAACGCTTGCCTCGTTTAGTGATTCCGCATCCGGAACGATATGATTCCGCGTTCGGAACAATGCGGACCGGCGGAATGCGAACCCGGGTGATTTCTTGTTTCGGAAATGGACGGATCCGGTTTTTGAACACTGTTCGTCCTACTTTTATGCTTAAAGATTTCTTTATAATCAAGTAATTGCACATTACCCCCAACGATCTTGAGCCTTCAATTGAATAATCAGCTTTGGCATCCGCACTGCTAGAGCCGGATCGACTGGACTTCAAGGAGAGGTTGTTCCAGGCATGAATGCACTCTTATATATTGGGCGGGGCTTCGGTCGGGAAGATCTGCTGCACGCGAGCGCGTAAAGTTTCGATGGCGCTAGCGTTTGCGCTGCTTCTGTTAGTCCTCCGGATACAACGCGCGCAGGCAGAGGACCAGGTGGATTATCGGTACGAATACTACCAAGAGGATGATCAGCGGATCCAAGTGCAGACGCAGTCCATGCTCTTTGATGTAACGCTAAAGGAGGGGCTGGTTTCGGTGGCGGGAGAACTGGTTCATGATGCGGTGTCAGGTGCCACCCCGAGCGGCGCGCCGCCACCCAATCAATGGTATTACCCGTTTGGCAGTATTGGTGACACCAACAGCGCCGCCGTGCCGCTCCAGCACATGGAGGACAAGCGCAATTCCATCTCGCTCCAAGTGCCAGTTACGCTTGGGATCAACAGCATAACTCCGCAGTTTGCCTACAGTGAGGAGAGTGATTACAAGTCCACGGGCGCGGCGTTGAACTACTCGCTGTCCCTCTTTGAGAAGAACACCATTCTGACGTTTGGCTGGGCGCACACTTGGGATCAGGTGTTGGATGCCCAACCGATTCGACAATGGCAGGACAAGTCCGGCGATGACTTTCTCATCGGCTGCAATCAACTGCTAAGCCCCAAGACGGTGCTGGGTTTGAACTTCACCTTCGGGCTGGCCAATGGATACCTGAACGATCCCTATCGTCTCACTTTCGGTGTTAATGATCCGCAGTTCTCTGTGAGTGATCCGTCCGGCGGCCCGGAGCAACGTCCAGACTACCGGAATAAAGCCGTGGTGCGGGCCTCGATCACCCAGTTCATTACCCCGGCCAACGCCAGCGTGGAAGGCGCCTACCGCTATTACCACGACACTTACGGTATCAACGCGCATACCGTGGAACTGGCCTGGTATCAGAACCTCGGCAAGCACGTCGTACTTTCGCCAATGTTCAGATATTATTACCAGTCGGAGGCGGCGTTTTATTACGAGATCCTGCCCGATACTTACGCCACGGCGCCCGCCTATTTTTCTCCGGATTGGCGACTCTCCCAAATGCAAACCTTCACCGCTGGAATCAACCTCGCGGTGAAGGCCACCAAGTGGCTGACATTTGACGCGAGCTACAAGCGTTACATCACGCAGGGTCTTGATGGGATTACCTCTCAGACCGCTTACCCGGCGGCCAATGTTTTCACCATCGGTGCGCGCATCCTGTTCTGAGCCTTCAAAAGCCCATGCCTGCAATCACCTCCAGCTCATATCCGGCCGTGCGCGAACGTATCCTGCGTTCGGCCACGCTGACCGCAGCGGCGGGTTTTGATAAGCTGGCATTTCACGCCATGGGCACGGTTTGCCGGGTGCAGTTCCAAGCCTCAAACGCTGTGGTCGCCCGGGCCTTTCAGGGTGAAGTCCTGGATTGGGTTGCGCAATTTGAGGCGAAATACTCGCGCTTTCTCGCCGACAGTCTCATCAGCCGCGTCAACGCCGCCGCTGGGGAACATTGGGTGGAAATTGATTCGGAAACCCAAACGCTGCTCAAGTTTTGCGGGGAGATGCACTTCCTCACGCGAGGCGCGTTTGACCCGACAGCGTTGCCGCTCATCCGACTCTGGAACTGGAAGGCCAATCCGCCTGTCATTCCCACCGACGATCAAGTTAGGGCCGCACGCGAGTTATGCGGTTGGAACCGGATGCAGCGCCGGCTGGATGCCGTTTTTCTGCCATGTCCGGGAATGAGTCTGGATCTTGGAGGGGTTGGCAAAGAGTACGCGGTCGATTACGTGGTGCAAATTGCCGCCCGGCATGGCATTGCAAACGTGCTCGTGGATTTTGGCCAGGACCTGTGTATGCGTGGGGCCCCGGCGGGCAAGCCCGCATGGCACATCGGTTTGGAAGATCCAGCCAGTCCGGGAAAATGCTGGGCCGGGGTCGCCATTAAAGACCGGGCGGTAGCCACCTCGGGCGATTATCTAAGACATTTCACGGTCAACGGTCGCCGCTACGGTCACATCCTCGATCCGCGTACGGGTTACCCGGTGGACAACGGGTGCCGGGCCGTGTCTGTCATCGCTTCCAGTTGCACGGTGGCGGGAATCCTATCCACGACTGCGTTTATTTTAGGCCCAATGGAGGGCTTGAAACTCATCGGCAACTATATGGGTGCTGATGGGTGTATCACCACGAACAACTCACGTCACGAAACCAGGAGATTCCATGAATATGTCACTCATCAATAAATCAATGTGGTTCGGCGCCATCGCGCTGACTCTGTGCGCCAGTTCGGCCTTTGCGGGCGGCAAAGGCATCAAAGTGGGCGACGCGCTCCCCGAACTCAGCACGTTCGGGCTGGAAGGAAAACTTCCAGACGACCTAAAAGGAAAAGTTGTGCTGCTGGATTTTTGGGCCTCGTGGTGCGGTCCGTGCAAGGAATCCTTTCCCGTGATGGACGAGCTGCAGCAGAAATACGGATCCAAGGGACTGGTGATCCTGGCGGTGAATGTGGACGAAGACGTCACCGCGATGAAGGATTTCCTCAAGGACCATCCGGTACAGTTCAACATCTTGCATGATGCAACCAAGAAGCTGGTTGGCACCGCCAACATCGCCTCGATGCCAACTTCGTTCTTAATCGGGAAGGACGGCAAGGTGGTCGCAATCCACAAGGGCTTTCACGGCAAGGAAACCGCCAAAGAGTATACCGCAGAGGTGGAGAAGCTCTTGGCCGGGAACGTCACCAGCAAATAACCATGAAACGAACAATGCAGATCCTTTCGGTGCTCGGCTTGCTCGTTTTGGGGAGCGGTTGTGTCAACGTGAAACCTTGGGAGCGGAGCACCCTGGCGTCTTACGCGATGCGGGGCGACCGTGACCCCCTGGGCGTCGCCCTGGATGAGCATATGTATTTTTCGCGCGAAGGGGGAAATGGCGGGCGCGGGGTTGGCGGTGGGGGATGCGGGTGTAACTAGGAAACCGTTAGATAGTCTCGTTCGATGAAGAAACTGCTGAGTGGTGTATTGGGGTTTGGGTTGACGCTTAGCGCCCTGTTGGCCCAGGCGGAGAGTCCGTTCACGGTGACCCCGCGGATGGAAGTCCAAGCGGGAGGCAGCGTGCTGAGAGTCTCGTTCAGCGTGCCGACCAACCATGTCCTTTATGCGGAGAAGTTGACGTTTCGGCTGGCAGAAGCTGAAGTTCCCATGCCGTTTCAATTGCCCGAGCCGATTACGATCAAGGACCGGTTTAGTGGCAAAGAGAAAAAGGTTTTCGCACAATCGTTCGAGGCAACCCACCCTTTGGCCGAATCCCCGAAGAGCGATCTAAGAATGACCGTGCACTTCCAAGGGTGTGACGAGGCGAATTGCTTCTTTCCGGAAGATCAAACCTTTTCGATTACCCCCGCCGGCACCATCGCGCGTCTGGATGAGCCGAGTGAGGAAACGAGCTCCACGGCGAGCACCGCATGGCAGACCGTTGCCGCGGGTTTCACGGTCGCCAACCGTGGTAGTGGCTACCTCAATGAAAACGAGTTTCTGGGCTTCTTGGACAAGTCAAAGTCCGGCGATTCCGCTGCGGAAGTGGCTCCAACTCGAAGCGGATTCTGGGGCTTGCTCCTGACCATGGGCTTGATCGTATTGGGGGGCGTGGCCTTGAATCTGACGCCGTGCATTCTGCCGATGATTCCGATCAACTTGGCAATTATTGGCGCCGGGGCTCAGGCGGGCTCGAAGAAGCGGGGGTTCGCTTTGGGGGCGACATACGCGGCGGGAATGGCCATCGCTTACGGGGTGCTGGGACTTGTGGTAGTGTTGACCGGTTCGAAGTTCGGTACGCTCAATTCCTCGCCATGGTTCAATCTGGCCATCGCCTCGGTGTTTTTGTTTCTGGCCCTGGCCATGTTTGACATCGTCTCCGTTGACTTGTCGCGGTTTAAGAATAGTTCTGGAGGTCAATCCTCGGGCGCCAAGAGCAAATTTGTTGTGGCCTACACCATGGGGACGGTCGCGGCTTTGCTGGCGGGCGCTTGCGTGGCGCCGGTGGTGATTTCGGTTCTCTTACAGGCAACCACGCTGCACGCCAAGGGCATCACCGTCGGATTGCTGCTTCCCTTTCTGCTGGGCTTGGGTATGGGCCTACCCTGGCCGTTTGCCGGGGCGGGACTCTCCTTCCTGCCCAAACCGGGCAAGTGGATGGTGCGCGTGAAGTACGGCTTCGGAGTGATGATTATCCTCTTTGTTGCCTATTATGGTCATCTGGCTTACGGCCTGTTCCGAGCCGATGCGCAATTCATCGCCCAAGCCCATGGCGCGGGTGGCGAGGGTGATGCCAGCGCCAAGTTCACCGAAGACCTGGCCAACGCCCTCAAGGCATCACAGGCCGACGGGAAACCCGTGTTCGTCGATTTTTGGGCGAGCTGGTGCAAGAATTGTTCGGCCATGGAGCACACCACTTTCTCCGCCCCCGCTGTGAAAGCCCGGCTGGCGGGCTATCACGAGGTCCGATTGCAGGCCGAGCGACCGAATCAAGTGCCGGCCAAGCAAGTCCTCGATCACTTCAATGTAATGGGCTTGCCGTCGTACGTGGTGTTGTCGCCGAAGCCTGGCAGCCACGCCGCCGCTGAAGCCGCTTTATCCCCTCTGAAATGACTAGGTCACCCAGTCCGAAAAAGAGTATTTATGAACATACGTAAGGTTGCCTCGTTGGGTTTGGCTGTCGCGCTCCAAGTCCTTCCGATCACGCGCGTGTTTGTGGCCTCAACCACCACGGGTGGTTCGAGCTTCGCCATGGTCTCAACTTGGATTGCAGGCGCATTGGCACTGATGGGCAGCGTGGATGCTGTTTCCGGCGCTTCCAGCCTGTTGATTTCCCCGGCTACGGCCACCAACGGCGTTCCCTATTCGGGCATTGTTCAATATTCTGGGTCTCACGCCAGTTCCGTGCGGTCTTGGGAGTTGAGAAATAATTGGAGCGGCGCAAAGTCGGGCTGCAACACTGTTTATGAAATCGCCCCTGGACTCTGGCTTACCAACGTCACCACGTATCTGGCGAGAGTTGGCGGTACCCCGAGGACCAACGGCGCCTGCGCCTTTACCTTAAGAATACATGATGGTTCTGGATGCTCGGGAGGCAATAGTGATACGCGTAGCTCCTCAATTACGATTGCGGCTGGCGGCGCAATAGTGGTGCCGAGCATCACGACCCAACCGGCGAGCCAGACGGTGACGGCGGGGGCGAATGTGAGTTTCACGGTGGCCGCGAGCGGGACGGCCCCGTTGAGCTATCAGTGGCGGTTGAACGGGGGGAACATTGGCGGGGCG
>JADLHS010000196.1 GCA_020848635.1 Limisphaerales bacterium | reverse complement strand
CCACCCCGGCGGACATCCGCAAACGCGGCGGCGCGTTGTACGCGGAACGCCGCTACGGCCGCGTCTTCGTGGGTCACAACGCCGCGCAGTCGTATTATGCCGTCAGAGGTTTCCGTGGGGCGCTAAAGGTCTGACGTTTGATTTATGAAAACCTTCCAAGGCTACACACTCATCAAGCCAGAGGATCTGCACTGGCGTCCGTCCAACCTGATGAAGATACCGAACGCGGATTATCTGGAGCGCACGGGGAGCGAGAACATGGGGGCGCGGCTCTGGCGGTTGCCACCCAAGAGCGCGAACACACTGCACAAGCACATCCGCGCGGAGGAATTTTATCTCGTGCTGGAAGGCACGGGCCGGATGCGCGTGGGCGACGAGACATTGACCGTGCCGCGCCACGGCGGCGTGTTGGTCGGCCCCGACCAGATTCGTCAGGTGTTCAACGACACCGACGCCGAGGTGCTCTGGCTCATCGTCGGCGCGCCTGAGGAACTGGAACTTCTGCCCGGCGCAAAAACCAAGCCCGACCTGTCGCTCGTCTACCCAACCGACCCGACACAATTGCCCAAGGAACTCGCCGGCGTGCAATGGCCGCCGAAGGGTTGAGAGCTACGGCTGATCGGGAATCTCCGGTTCGACCAATTGGTTCAGGAGTATCAACGATTCCTGCCAGCCTAGGTAGCAGAACTCGATGGGAATCATCGCGGGAATGCCTTCCTGCGTGATGCTCACTTCCGTTCCGCAGACTACCTGCTTGAGCACGACGGTGGTGATCATTTCGCCGGGCAGGTTGGGATCATCAAACTTGTCGGTATAGCGCAGGAGTTCGTTGGGTTTCAGTTCCAGATAGGTTCCGCCGAAGGAGTGGCTTTTACCGGTATTGAAGTTGGTGAAGGACATCTTAAAGGTGCCGCCGGCCTTCGCGTCCAGGTGATGGACTTTGCCGGTGAATCCATGCGGCGGTAGCCATTTGGCCATGGCGTCGGCATCGAGGAACGCGCGATAGACCCGCTCCGGCTTGGCGCTGAGCACTCGGTGAAGTCGAACGGTGTTGGTGTAGTTGTTTGCCATAATCGGTTTGTTTTCACTTTTATCATTACGACAAACGAACCGGAAACTTCAGGACATTGCTATCCATAAACAATTTTGGCCCAGCGGTGCGATTGTGCGGTTGGACCAGTAATGCCGGAATCAAGGCCGTGGCACAACCCTTCGTTGGATTCTACTTCACGCTGAGATTCGCCGCCGCCAGCCGGTCAGCTAGCAACAAGGCATTCTCCGGGCGAATCCGTCCGGCAGGAATCGTCGCATCGCCATCGCGCAAGCGCGGCAGCATACCGACTTTTTCGGTTCCTGTCACCACCCACAAAATGCCCCGCGAGCGATTGATCATCGGATAGGTCAGCGTCATCCGCCGCCGGCCCATGTAAACACCCGTCAGCGCGACGTCGCGGTCAGTGATGTTCAGGACAGGATCATTCGGAACGAGGGAAGCGGTGTGGCCATCCGAACCAAGGCCAAGATGCACCAGGTCAAGGACCGGCGGTGAGCCGGCGATTTGTTGAAGCGTGAGGGCGTAGCATCGCGCTGCGGCCTCAAGGTCTTTTTCCTCGACCAGCATCGCATGGATGTGGTCGGGCGGCAGCGGTGCGTGCGATAGCAAGCTCTCGCGCAAGTGCGTCAAGTTCCGGTTCGGGTCGCCGGCCGGCTCGATGCGCTCATCCACCTGCACGACATGCAAGCTTCTCCACGGAACTTCTTCGTTGGCGAGGGCCCGAAGCATTTGCCACGGCGTTCGCCCACCACTCACCGCCAGGATGAACCGACCGCGGGCGGCCACGGCCGACCGGGCTTCAGCGGCGATAATTTTGGCCGCTTGTTTGGCAATCGCATCGGCATCCGCAAGAATTTGCATCCTCATATGATTGTCGGCGATGCTGTCAGTCGGATTCCTCGGTGAACGTCACCTTGCTGCGGCGGACGTAGCAAATCGAAACGGTGTCAGCCAGAACGATGGGTAACGCTGATGTGGTTGTTGCAAGTCAGTGATTGTTCAACCCCGCGTCAGCTTGCGGTAACGCCGGATGAGGTTGTTCGTCGAGCTGTCGTGCGTGAGCTTGGGCGTCGCCTTGCTTTCGAGTTCGGGCATGATGCGTTGGGCCAGGGCTTTGCCGAGTTCGACGCCCCATTGGTCGAACGGATTAATGTTCCAGATCGCGCCCTGCGTGAAGACACTGTGCTCGTAAAGCGCCACGAGCTTGCCCAGCACTTCCGGCGTGAGGCGGTCGGCGAGAATGGTGTTCGACGGGCGATTGCCCTCAAAAACCCGGTGTGGCACCAGCAGGCCCGCGGCCCCCTCGGCCCGGACCTGCTCGGAAGTTTTGCCGAAGGCCAGAGCTTCCGTTTGCGCGAAGACATTCGCCATTAAAATGTCGTGGTGCCGCCCTAACGGCGTGAGCGCATGGGCAAAGGCGATGAAGTCGCAGGGGACCAGGCGCGTGCCCTGGTGAATGAGTTGATAAAAGGAGTGCTGGCCGTTTGTGCCGGGTTCGCCCCAGTAAATCGGGCTGGTCTCGTAATTTACACGCTTGCCTTCGAGGGTGACGTGCTTGCCGTTGCTCTCCATTGTCAACTGCTGGAGGTAGGCCGGGAAGCGTTTCAAATAGTTCTCGTACGGCAGCACGGCCACGGTCTGGGCATCAAAGAAGTCATTGTACCAGATCGAAATCAGTCCCATGAGCACGGGCAGATTCTTCTCAAACGGCGCGGTGCGGAAGTGCTCGTCCATCTGATGAAAGCCATCCAGCAGCGCCCGGAAGCGTTTTGGGCCAACGGCCAACATCGTCGAGAGGCCGATGGCCGAATCCATCGAATAACGCCCTCCGACCCAGTCCCAGAAACCGAACATGTTGGCGGTATCAATGCCGAAGGCGGCAACCTTTTCCGCGTTGGTCGAAACCGCGACGAAATGTTTGGCCACGGCCTTCACCCTGCCACCGAGGCCCTTGAGCAGCCAGGCGCGGGCGCTCTCGGCATTGGTCATGGTTTCCAGGGTGGTGAAGGTTTTCGAGGAGACGATGAACAGCGTTTCCGCTGGATTGAGGTCGTGGACGGCTTCGACGAAATCACTGCCATCCACGTTCGACACAAAACGGAAGGTCATATCACGCCGGCTGTAGTGCTTGAGCGCTTCATACGCCATTACCGGGCCGAGGTCCGACCCGCCGATCCCGATATTGACGACATTCTTGATTCGCTTGCCCGTGTGGCCTTTCCAACCGCCGCCGCGAACGTGGTCGGCAAACTTCCCCATCTTGTCGAGCACCGCGTGGACCTCCGGGACCACGTTTTTGCCGTCAACGAGAATCTTCGCGGTCTTCGGCGCCCGCAACGCGACATGCAGCACCGCGCGGTTCTCAGTGAGATTAATCTTATCCCCGGTGAACATCGCATCAATGCGACGGCGTAAACCGGATTCCTTCGCCAGTTGCAGCAGCAGCCTAAGCGTCTCGCCGGTGACGCGGTTCTTTGAATAATCCAGGAACACGCCGGCGGCTTCAACCGTCAGCCGTTCACCGCGCTTGGGGTCGGCGGCGAAAAGCTGTCGGAGATGCCGTCCCTTGATTTTCTTCTGGTGGGCTGCAAGCGCTTTCCAGGCGGCACGATTCGTGAGTGGTTTGATTGAATTCATAGTGGGGTTTCGTGGAGTGTTGACTTGGTCGTCACGCACGGCGGAGACACTTTACTGTGGGTTTGGGATGAAGATGTTTTGAGCGGCCATGGCTGCGGAGCAGGATCGCTGGCCCAGAGCCGAAACCTGCCGCGCAACGAATTCACTTTGTCGTCAGTGCGGCTCTTGATGGCGCGATTCAAGATCGTCGGGTTTGAGGTCAGTCCGGAGACCGAGAGTTCAACTCGGTAACCGTTCAGACTGCCGGGGTTGAGTCGGGCGCGGGGGATGTCGTCGAGCCGGAAGCTGTGACCGAGGCTGTGGAGTGGTTGCGTGGATTTCATCGTTTGATGTCGAGGTGTTCTGTTTAAGGCTTTCTATCGGCAAACCGATGACGGACCGGGATCGCACAACTGGCGGCTGAGGGTGGCATAAGGCGTACGCCGCCACAAGCGGCGACCGCGAGGCGCAAAGACCAAACCGTCATCTTCCAACGGCTGGACCACGCCGTTCAGCAAGCATTGCTAAACATTCTCTTCGATTTCCATCCTTCGCTGCCCTTTCGATCAGTTCAAAGGTCTCATCGGTTTTTGCCCGATGCGCGCTTAGGATCCGGTTCGTGGTAGCGAGGAAATGGCCGGAGTATTAGCGGGCGGCACGAGGCATGACCGTAGTTGTCGGGGCAAACGAAGCGCCTTACACCTTCTTGACGAAGCAAGCCTTCAGACCGATGGCCATGCCGTCCATCTTGCAGTCAATCTCGTGATCACCATCCACCAAACGGATGGGTTTGGATTTCGAGCCGCCTTTGAGCACCTGTGAGCCGCCGCCTAGCTTTAAATCCTTGATCAAGACGACGCAGTCGCCGTCCGCGAGTACGTTGCCGTGAGCGTCCTTGACGACCCGGGGGCCGGTGGGCGCTTCCGGTTCGGGCGTGCGTTCCCATTCGTGACCGCAGGTAACGCATTCCCATTTTTCAGGGTGATCCAAGACTTCATTCATCTCGCACATCGGGCAGGCAGGTTTGCTCATGAAGGCGCAGTTTAGCTGGGTTCCGCGCTGGAACTCAACCGCGCATTTGGCTGCAAAGGTCCAGTCTGCCTTCCTTTTGCCTTTCTCGCCCTCGTGATTTGCGGCAGCCTGAGCGTATGTCAGGTCTAATCGCCATCGTCGGTCGTCCCAATGTCGGCAAGTCCGCGCTGTTCAATCGCATCATCCGTCGGCGGCTGGCCATCGTGCATGACGAGCCAGGGGTTACCCGCGACCGGGTAAGCGCCGAGGCCGAGTGGCGCGGGCGGCCGTTCACCCTCGTGGACACCGGCGGCATCGGTTTGTTGCGCCGGGAGAAATCCACCGACATCATCGTCAAGGCCACCGTCGGCCAGGTCGAACTGGCCATCGAAGCGGCAAACGTCATCATCCTGGTTGTCAATGTTCAGGAAGGCATCGTGCCGTTGGATCGGGAAGTCGCCCAACGCCTCCGACTCTGCGGCAAACCCGTGCTGGTGGCCGTTAACAAGGTGGACACGTATCGGGTCGAAGCCCAGGCGGCGGAGTTTTCCCAGCTTGGTTTTGAAAAGGTCTTCCCCGTCACCGCGATTCATGGCGAGGGCATTGATGCGCTCATGGAAACGGCGGTCAAGCTTCTGCCGGCGTATACTCCGGCGGCGGAAGCAGTGGTTACGGAAACCGCCGCGACGGCCGCTACCCCACCTACGAAGCGAGATGAACCGCTGAAACTTGCCATCGTCGGACGGCCGAACGTGGGTAAATCTTCCATCATCAATGCGCTCACCAAATCGGAGCGCGTGATCGTGAGCGACATACCGGGTACGACGCGCGACTCGGTGGATGTGCCATTCGAGGTCGAGACCGACGGCGTGCGACAGAAATATGTGTTGATTGATACGGCGGGCATGCGAAAGACGCGGCGGGTGGGGGACTCCGTCGAGTTCTTCAGCGTGCAACGTTCCGAGGAATCCATTGTGCGATGCGACATTGCCGTGCTGGTGTTGGACGCCGAGAGCGGCATTATCGAACAGGACAAGAAGATCGCCGACCGGATCGTGGAGGCGCGCAAGGCCTGCATCGTGGTTGTCAACAAGTGGGATATTTACGAGGAGTCAGTCCGCGTGGCGCGCACGGCGGAGATCGAGCGGCGCAACCAAAAGCAGCGGCGCGAAGGGAACGAGGACCCGCTGACCATGCTCGGCGAGTTCGGCGCGTGGGTGCAGGAAAAACTGTTTTTCCTTGATTACGCGCCGGTGATTTTTACCTCGGCAAAGTCCGGTTTTCATCTGGATCGGTTGTTGGAAGCGGTGCGCTACGTGGCGGCGCAGTTGCAGCAGAAGATTCCCACGGCGTTGCTCAACCGCACCATTCAGGACGCCGTGGAGCGGCGGCAGCCGGTCAGCGCGGCAGGCCATCGGCTGAAGTTTTATTACGCCACGCAGGTCCGCCAGGCGCCGCCGACATTCCTGATGTTCGTGAATCGCGATGAACTTTTTTCTGACGCCTACAAGAAGCATCTCGCCGGCGATTTGCGGAAGGCGTTTGGTTACGAAGGTTGTCCGATTATCCTGGTGCCCAAGCCAAGACCGAAAACCATCGAACCCATGCGGAAGCGCGAACCCATGCACCGCAAAGACACAAAGCCTGCGGGTGGGCGGCGGCAAGAGGGTGGACGACGAAGTTCGCGTAAAGCGTTCCACCGGCGAGCCAGTCGGTAATTCGTGCTGCGAACTTGCGCGGTCGCTAGCCCGCAGAAACGGTCGGCATTGGTTGAGCCTTCCTTTATTCGTCACCAGCGCAAAGTAGATGACACATGCCGGTTTCGGGAATGGGCTGGTTTGCCTTTTGATAAACGGACGAAACACAATCGGGCAGAAAAAAACCACCGATCTCGTGGAGATCGGTGGCGTAGGATTCGACTGAAGCGTTATGTTCGCTTACTGAAAGACCGGGCTGTCCGGGTTGTTGCTGCCCTTATTGCTCCAATCTTTCGGTGTCCCTTCATCCCAAGCGCTCCAAGCTTTATCCGGCTGCACCAAGTCGGGCGAGGTCTTCAGGTAGTCTGACTTGGACACATGGAAATCTGTGTCCTCAACGATGGTCGGCGTGATAAAGATGATGAGGTTGGACTGTTCGCGTTTCTTGCTGTCCTGGCGGAACAAGAGGCCAATCCACGGAATATCACCGAGAACCGGTACTTTGACATTGCCCGTCGTGGTTCCATCGCTGACCAAGCCGCCCATGACCAGCGTGTTGCCGCTCGGGATCATCACCCGGGTCTCAACTTTGCGAATGTCATAAATATCCGCCTCGTTTATCGTGCCAGCGACGACCTTCCGGGCGATGCCAGAGACGCGCGAAACTTCCGGAATGACATGCAGGTTCACGTAATTATTCGCGGAAATACGCGGGGTGACGTTCAGAATCACACCAAGGTTGGTGTAGGTAACTTCCGATCCGCCGGGAGAACCCTGAGTGCCCGCCGTGGTTTTGAAGATGGGTTGGGCCCGCGTGACCGAGAGGTCAGCCGGCTCGTTATCCAAGGTCACAGCTCGCGGCGTGGCGATCACTTTGGAATCCGCGCTCTGATTTAGGAACGACAGGGTGGCACTCAGGCCGTCGGCGTTCAAGAAAGCCGTAGCCGGATTAAAGCTGCCGCCTTGCATAATCATTTTCGGCCACAAGCTGGCATTCGGCTGCAGAGTCGATTCCTCGTCAGAAACCGGCTTGTTCTGGTTGTTATTACCGTAACTGACCTTCTGGGCTTCCAGCGTGCCAGCCCAGTTGATGCCTTTGATGGTTTGCGGATTCTGCGAGGTTTCCACCAGCTTGGCTTCGATGAGCACTTGCTTGGTGATGGTGTCGAGTTGCTCCACCAATTTGCTCACGGCGTCCTGTTCCTTCTCGGTCGCCGAAACGACCAACTGGCTGGTGCGGATATCGGCCATGACTTTGCTGCGTTTGTCAGTGAGGGACGTTTGGACGGCACCAATAATGTTTGTCGGCGAGGTGTATTTCAGTTGGATGACCCGGGTCTCAAGCGGTTCTGCCGCAGCGGGGTCTTTGATCGTGACGCGCGCGATTTTGGACTTCGGATCATCCACAATCTGGAGCCCGTAAGTGGTAATGAGCGCGGTCAACGCCTGTTCGGCGGTGAGATTCTCCCAGCGGATGGAGATATTGGGCTGGGTGCGCATCTGGCCCTTCTCGTCCGGTTGGCCGTAACCGACCTTGGGATCCAAGATATAGTTGATGCCCGCCTGCCGGGCGAGATTTTCAATGGCGGTGGTGAGCGGCACATCCTGAAACTGAATGAGCGGGATGACGGCGCCCGAGGCCAGCGCGGAGGGCGGCGGCGGAGCGGGTTCAGCCGCCGGAGGCGCGGCAATCACGGTTGGCGTGGGAGGAGCAGCCGCGGCGGCGGGTTCATTCTGGGCCAAGACCAGATTGCAGGCGGTCAGCCCGAGGAGGGTCACGATGGCGAGTTTCGCTTTCATTTTCTTTTTTTGTTTGTTCCGTTGTTGAGCGACTACAAGTTATGAGTTGAAACAACAGCTCAACGTGCAACTTAGTTTTAGCAGACCCGATGCCATGCGAGCGTTTAAGGCGGAAAGCCGGGTAACTTGACTTGGGGTGCGAAGCTGGCGGAAATCTTTGTCCACCTACGGGACAAGACTGTTTGCGGGTGATGGGCGGGAGGCTCGAGGGCAACTCAGCCTGCCAGACGCGAAGCCAAGATTTCGTATTGCTCCAACCAGACCGCGTAATCCCGGACTTTGAACTCCGGCATAGCCTCAATTAATACGCGGCGGGTCGCGACCCGAGCATAGCTATGGAACAAGAGGGCACTGGAGTTTAATCAGGCCCTTAGAATGATAGTGCAGTCCCCGATGCGATGGATTTCGACCGGATTTGGAGATTGGGGACCAGCCTACTTCTTGGGCTGAAGGCGCAATTCGCGCCGATCGCCACCAACCTGCACGAGAGCGGTACCGGTGACCATGTTGATCTCCAGACACCGAACGCGCATGCGGCCAGCCGTAGTAAACACATCAAGCTCCTCCCCGGTCGTGAAGGTGGTAGTGTTAATGATCGCGAGCGGCTCCGCCGCCGTACCGGAAATGCCTTTGAGTGTCAGTTCAACCGCAGAGGCCACCGGAGCCGTCTTTTGCACCGGGGCATCCGATACGTAGATTCGGGTCGCGTTGGGAAAGAATGGGTCTTTGCCTTCCGGGGACCTTTTAGGAATGACAAAGACTGATTGGGGCGGGGGCAGCAGGACGACAGGGGCTGGCACCTCGCTCTTGGCGCTGGCTGGCTTCACCGCCGAGGAATTCGTTGGCGCGGCGGGCGACACAAACACAAACGCCATCAGGGCGAGCGCGATCAAAGGGGCGCAAAATTGCAGTTGGCGAAGCTTCATGGCGTCAGGTGAAAAATCACGGGTTGCCGGGTTTGACCAGGGTGATGATGTCCATTTTGAACAGGAGTTTTTCCCGATCGCCACCCGCTGGGCTGGGGTCCTGATCAAGACTGAGGTTGACCACCCGCATGTAGGGAAAGTTGTTTTCGAAATCGGTGATGAAGCGACCCAGGTCGTGGTAATAGGCTTTACCGCCGACGTTGAGGGTAGCTTGCTTATAGGGAAAGCGCGGGAGGAGGTTGACCTCGGACTGCTGGCTGATGGGGCCGAATTGGGGAATCTCAACTTTGTAGCCGGTCTTGAATTGTTTCATGGTGTCAATGCTCCACGAATACAGATCGCCAGACGCCATGGTTGACTCTTTCTCGGCCAAAGTTCGGGAGACCTCGCTCACAACGGCTTCAAGCTGCTCGGCATTTTTCACGGCCGCTTCCATCACCTGCAATTTGCCGTCGGCTTCGTGTTTCTTATCGGCCAGCACTTTAAGTTTGTCGTATTGCAACTTGATAAGGCCAAAGCCCAAGGCTCCCAGTACCAGTAGAATAGCCATGATGGCACCAATGATCTGATTGCGTTTTCCTTTGGTCATAAGGGCGTGGAGCTCATCGAGCCTTCTGCGGGTAACGACATTCGAGGGTGAAGAGGACTATGGCCCGGCCGGTTTCCGGGACAATTTGCGGTGCGGATAGGTTCTTCAGGTTTATCTGGTTGGCCGCGCTCAGTTCGCTGCGGAAATAAGCATTGGCCGCGAGAGCTTCCTTGAACTTGGTGACTTGATCCCCCGGGCTGGCGGAGGCGTCGGTGCCTTCAAGGGAAAGGACGATCTTTTCGGTTACGGTTGCCGGGGTGGCGGGTACGATCTTGCTGCCGTTCGTGCTCGCCTTAGCCCCCTCCACGAAGACATAATTCTGATCCACTTTCAAATGGACGAGCTGCACATCGTCCACCGTGGTTTGTTGGAGCGCGTGAAGCAGGGTGCCGTTCAGGAAGCGATTGGTTGCCAGGGCGTGCAGCGCAATAAGTTTATCGTTGGTTTCCGTAATGCGCTTCCGGTTATCCACCACTTGCTTGTACGCGGTCGCCTTCGAATTCATAATGGCCTGTACCCGTTCCAAATCCTTGTTCGCAATGATGGCCTGAAGTTGGAGGGAACTGGCCCAGACCAGCATCAGAACGACAAGCAAGACGCCGATCCAGATCACCCGCTTGATCGGGTCGCGGCGGCGCACTTCCTCGAGGGCTTGGGCTTCAGCAAGAAAATTTAAGCGGATGGGCATAGGTGCAGGGTCAATTCAGAGTGCGGCCACCGCGGTGCCGACCGCGACCGCCATTTGGGCCGAAACCTGTTCGATTTCCGCAGCCTGTTGCGGGGGCAAGTCCAACTGAAGAAAGGCGGTTGGGTTCCACGTTTTGGTTTCTGTCATTAATCCGTTTTGCAGGGTCTGAACGATGAACTCCGAACGGGTGGAGCCGCCCGTCATGTACACCTGGGCCACGGGCCGGTCTTGCTGGTGCTCATAGAAATCCAGCGAGGCGCGCAATTCGGTGGCGAGTGGCACGAGCACCGATTCCAGAATGGCCTCAACTTCACCCGCCATTCCCACTTTGATCCCTTCGGCTTCAGCGTAACTGATACTGATGGCTTCGGCCACCGCGGTCGTCAGGCGGTCGCCCCCAATATTGACAATCCGGCTGAGGATCAGTTCACCTTGCTGAAGGATGCAAATCGAGGAGGACTTGAAACCCACGTCCACGAGCGCGACAACTTCGTTGGCAAAAACTTCCGGGAAAGCCATTTCAAAGGCGTTCACCGGACCGATGAGACCGGGAGCAATAAACTCGGCCGTCAAGCCGGCCGTTTTGGCGCCTGCCAAGTAATCATCCACCAACTGTTTCCGAGCCCCGGCCACGAGCACTTTCTGTTTGGCAACCGCCCCGGCAGCTTTTCCGGCGTCCGCCGAATTTGAAGTGTTGCTGGGGGGCAAGAAATGGCAATCGAAAATGTAGTTGGAAAGATCCTGTTGCAGGTAGTTTCGTGAATTGTGTTTGAGCACCAGGCGCATTTCATCTACCTGCAAACGCGGCATTTCGACGTGGCGCACCAGCGTATCGTTCACGTTGGTGGACAGGGCCAAGAGCCGGGTCTTGGCCCCGAGCGCATCACTGACGGCCCGCAGATGTTCCGCCAGCATCTCTGGGGAAAGGGTGCTGTCATAGATCGGGGCATCGAGCACCGCAAATCGGGATAACAGGAAACCATTGCCGCGCCGCTGAAGATGGATGGCCTTGGTGGTGCGACTTCCAAGATCAACCGCCAGAATTTGGTCGCGTCGCTTGATTGATCCGCTGTTAATGAATGGCCGGGCCATGTGCGTTGTTATCCAGTTAGTAATTTGATTGCAAGCAGCTTCTTGGCCGGCATCCTCCACGCCCCGAAGGAAAACCTTCGAAAACATGACCGGAAAAACCTGCGTGCGACGAGGAACAATCAGCCGATTCCATGCCACGAGAAGGAGTTGCGGAAGAGGGTCCGGATTTACGAGGGGACTCGGATCGGAAGGATTTTCAACAGGCTGCAGTCGTGGCTGATTTTAAAACGCGCAACTGGGAGTCACACCTTGCGCGGTCGCTGCCGTAATCAAACGAAAGGCGCAGCTTGCGAACGTAAGCTGCCGAAAGGGTCCTTGCTGATCCCGACGGAAGACACGGCCTTGATCAGGTTAGCCGGGTTGACAATCATGTCGGTTTCAGCAGTGTTATGCAACATGTCAGCAACCGCACTCAGCCGACCCTACCTGCCCACCAAGAATGCTGGCGTGATCTTCCTCCAGGTTTGCTTGAAAGCCTCCAAGCCAAAGCCAACCCCGCCTTTACGCTCGACGCCGTGCGCTAATAAGCACTCGGCACTTCCGTATTTTGCTTCTGCCAGTAACGAAAAGCGAGAAAGCCGGCGAACAACAAAAAGACGGCCAGGATCATATTCGTCGAGCCGAACCCCTTGTGCTCCGGGCTCTCGCCAAGCGCCGGTCGGTTCCCCGCGATCTCCTCCTGTCGGGCATCCGCCTGCTCCCGCATCCCGTTCACCAGTGCCTGCCGAAAAGCTTGGCGATCTTCATACCGTTGTGTTCCCACCTGAATCTTCTCCCGCAACGACACCTGCGCATCAAATTGAATCTGTCGCGCCCGATCCGCCTCATTCATCTGCTGCAATTCCGGCGTGATTGGCACTGCCGCCCAGCCGCTCGCCAGCGTCCCTGCCAGCAACCCCAAAACCGCCAACTGCAAAAAGTCCGATCGACGTAACAAGCTCATCACAATAAAGAGTTCAAAGATTCGACGTATCCGGCGTCAACTCCGTAAAGCCACTCAAACTCAGCCCCTCAGCCACCGGCAGACCCAAGTCCACAAACCGGTTTGGATCATTATTATACCGACTGTGAATCCGCGAATCATAGTGAAACTTCAACGTGCTCGTGAAAATAATCGCTTCATCCCGCGAAATCAGCGCCCCATGAAACACCGCGTCCGCCGCCGCCAACCGCATCGCCGCCGCATGATTCGTGTAAAACACCCCATCCAGTTTGTTCATGCTGTTCGATGCCACCGCATCGTAACCCACCGGCGATCCACTACTCGTAGGATATCCCGAGATTAAATTAGCCCGACTCGAAGTCATCGTCAGATCCGTGCTGTAATTATAGGCGCCGCGAATCACCCCATCCCCATCCGCATCATATGACGTGCTCGTGGTCCCATCACTGTGCAGATAACTCACATTATCGTCCCCCGTGCTCGCAATCCCATCCACGCCAAGATGGGATTCGTCCCCGCAGTATTTCAGCCCGTAACCGGAAGGCTCATAACAATTGTTTTTCCAGTCCGAGCTGGTAACATCGCCAGCCAGAACGCTGCCGCGCACCGCAAACGCCAGCAAATCCGTGCTCTGATTGTTCAACACCCATGCATCCCGATTTGCCGGGGTCATCGTCTCGGGCGAGGTCGTGAAATTTGGCCCGTTATTATACGTCAGATCGCCCGCCACATACAGGTTTCCCCCCACATAAAGCGTCCCCTTCCCCGTGATTTTGCCTTTGATGATGACGTCGCCGGGAATGACAACGGTATTCCTGATCACAATCGGGTTGGCCGCAGTGCCAACGAGATAAAGGCCCGGTTTTGAGGCATCGGAATGAACCCCAAACACCACCTGCGTTGATCCCACCCAGAGGCCGTTGGCGGAAGTGTCGGCCAAGGCTTTCGTTTGGTAATAGGTAAAATCCCGCAGATTCGGCATTTGAACCCGCGGCACTCCGGAGTGGACCATGTCGATGGGGTTGCTGCCGGCCAAGCCGCCGAAAGGCGTGCTGCCGGCGAACGGATCCACCTTGACTCCGTTTTGAGTGATATTGCCATTCGCGAGTATAAGACCATTCACAATCGGGTTGTAACGGAAGTCAAAGTCCCAGTTGGCGCGATTGCCACCATTGCCAGTGATGGTGCTCCCCCACCACCACCCCCAGTTATTGAGGAAATACTCGTAGTCAAAGATCTGGCTCGGCGGGTTCTTCCGGACGGCAGCTTGAACGGTCCGGACTTTGTCACCGACCTTGGCGGAGGCGGTGACAAGATAGTTGTCCGGCAAGGCATTGTTGGGGCGAATGACTTTTACCCATGCATTTTTGAAGCCGGAATCGGCGTCGGCGCGGGCCGCTGTCATATATGCGATATTCAAGGTGCTGTTGGCGGTCGCGGCATAATTTGATGCCCCAGGACTGGCGTCGGCGATGCCCTGCGCCGCCCACTGTAACGCGTTTTCTGCGTGGAAAAAGGCGGCGTTCCAATCTCCGCGTCCGTGGGCGCTGCGCAAAGACGTGCCGCTGAGCGCCAACATACCGGCGACGGTAATGCTGGCGACACCACCAATGACGAGGACGGTTACGAGTGTGCTGCCCGCGCTGGAGCGGATGGCATAAGGGTTTGATCGCATAATTCGAAAGGTCAGTTGTTTCGCATTCTCACGGAAAACGTCCGGCAGACGGACGCGGGGTTATAGACTCCAACCCGTCGTGAGAAACCGTTATCATCCATTTCGATCCGCACGTTCACCAGTGCGTTGTCCACCGTACCGTCGGGTTTTAAGGATGGAGAGAAGAGAAGCTGGCGAACCACGGCATTGGTACCCCCCCGGGTCAAGCTGACCGTCGCGTTGGTATTGGCCCGGTTGGGAATGTGTAACACCTGCTTGGTCGAGGAGTTGAAGCTGATTTGCTGACTTGGATAACCCTCATTCGGCGGCCCCTGCGCAACGATGATGCTTTTGGAAAAAACCTTGGCTCCATTGGTAACCGGCGAACTGAACTGCACCCCTGCGCTGGCACTCATGCTGCGAAGTTGTTGGATGAGTCTTTGCTGCAGGTCGCCGACTGCCTGCTCAACGGTCGCGTCGGCAATGCCGCGATAGTTTTCCTTGGCGGATTCGATCAGCATCAGCATCGTGGCGCCGCCGATCAATATCGCCACGCTTGAAGCAATGAGCAATTCTACCAATGTGAAGCCACGGTGACGGTGAACAGTTGGCCCAGACCTGCTTCGGTCGGGTTTCGTCGCATCTAACCTATTGAAATCTGTGGAGATTCTCACAGTTACAAATCCTTTGTTCGCACCAGGTCGAGTTGGTTGGTCAGGCGTCCGCCACGTCCGAATGGCGCATCCCACGCTACCTTTACATTCAGGTGTTTGTCGTGCGTCAGCCCACCCTGCGTGTCCAAGGTCACCTGCATGCGGGGATTGCGATTGTGCAACCACGGCAGGTCGGGATGAAAAAGCTCAAAGTCCGCGGTATTAATTGCGACCCAGGAAGTGTTGGCGGGGATGATAATGTTCGGGGCCCCTCCCGTTCCGTTATAGAGGGGATTGATCGGACGTCCGCCAGCAACTTCGCTGAACGGCAAGGCTTTGATCGTCTCAACGTAGTGAACCAGATAGTCCATCACAATGGCCTGCTCCTTTGCCTTCATGGAGGCCGCGCGATTGAACATGATTCCTGAAAAGCAGGCCGCGAAAAACAGCCCCAACGCCCCCAACGCCAACATGGATTCGACTAAAGTGAATCCGGCAACCCGGCGCGCAATGAGCCTTTCCGGCGGCATTTGCAAAGTCTCCTTGTCTTGTAACACCTTCACAAGTGGCCAACGCTCGCACGAAGCAGGCCAACCGAGAAAGCCGCCGTTCAGACGAGTTCAGGAACAAGGTTGCCAGGGTGAAGTGGGGGGCGAATGTTGCCGATCTGGGGCAATTGGCCGTTCAAATCCAGAATAGATGAAATTAGGCGTTGTTGATCTGGTTCGCCGGCGCCAAGCCTTCCGCGGTCGCCTTGCAGACCCTGTCTCGTCTTTGGACAAACGCGTCTCTCAACTGGATACCCGGCATCGGAAAGTGCCAAAAACCGCCGGGACGGCCGCACTGCCCCGCCACATCATCTGCCAAGCGTCCCCTCACTCTTCCCGTCTATGAAAAAAATGGTTGGCAAGCACTTTCGCCTTTGGGGAAGATGGAACACATGGACGACACCGTTATCTTGACGCACCCAACGGCTTCCGCGGAAGAAGTCCAATCGGGTTGGCACGAACTGAAACTGCGCGTGGAGCAACTCGAAGCGGAGCGCACCGTTCTTGAGCATGACCACAAACTGCTCCGAACCCTCATCGAACGCGTCATCGAGCACCGGCAAAAATCCCACGGCGAACTCGTGTTGCTCCTGTCCGGCCTCGTAAGCAAACTGGCAATTAACGACGTCGGCATCATCGTTTCCAAACTCGTGGAGCATAACGCCCACGTGAACGAAGTCTGTGCCGCCCTCCTGCGGGGTAAAGCCGACGCGCCCTTGCCCCAACCCGCCGTGCTCCTCGCGCTCGGCCAAGTCAAACGCGACCTTGCCGCGGCGGTGAAGCCCGCGGTCGAGGAGTTGATCCAACTCGATCCGTCCCTGGAAAAATCCCTGCTCGCATCCCTCATCGCGCAGCCCGAGAAGTTCTTCTTGCCGGCCATGGTTCGTGCCAATCGGTGTTTCATCAAAGGCCAGTTGCCCAAGGAGCGCGTCCTCCGCGAATTCGGCGAAGCTGCGCTCATCTTTTTTAACGACCTGACCACCGATCCCAAACTGAATCCGCGTCCCAAACCCGATGAAATCGTCCTCGCGTTCAAGAGTGATTTTGAGGCGCTATTCCAGCAAAACCCGGGGCTGATCCCGGACACACGGGAAGCCTTGCTTGCCCTGTACCAGCGAATTCAGCGCACAAAATCACCCTGCGACCAAGGGCGGGCCCAGAAGAACGCGTTCCTCCGCCTGTCCTTCATCCTGGAATTGCTGCACTACTACGAAAACCAAAGCACCGAGGCCCCTGAAGCGGTGTTTGCCCAGCGTCTTCCCGTCCTGATCGAACAACTCGTCGTCACGGGCGGCGCCGACTCCTTGGATGAGAAGCTGATCGTGCAAGCCGAAAGCCTGCTCGCTTTCATCATCGCCGTGGACTACCGCCTCATGGTCGTCAACAACATCGGAAAAGCGGGCGGCGACGGCAAGACGCTCCGGTATGTCCTCCGCCTTCGTGCCGAGAAAGCACCCGAGCAGAATCTCCTCATCGTCAACGAAGTCGTGCCCGAATTCGTCAAGCATCTGATTCCCCCACCCCCGCAGAAACCGCCGCCGCCCGCCACGCTGACGGCCATTTTGCGCCTCATCCAGACCGATGCGCAACGCTTGGTTGCACGCGGCATCATGGCTTCGGATCGCATGCGCCGGGAGGAGGCGGAAGCCTTGGGCCGGACCCTGGGTCAGGAGTTGAAACTGACCAAGCTCGAAGGTGAGGTGAAAGTCACGGCCACTCTCACGCCGGAAGTTGAGCGGCAACTCGCGTGGGACAAGGTCAAGGACCTCATCGAACGGCGCGCGGAACCCGCCACCATCGCGAGTGCGATTCGCGACCGTTTGCACGCGCACTACGACGCCGATGAAGTCAAACAAAGTTGGGTCATCCTCATGGAGGCTGACGTGATTTCGTTGATCCGGACCTTCTGCCAGTTGCCATACCTGGCCGATGGCACCACTGATCCAATTGCTCGTGCGGTAATGGAAACCTATGTCACGCGGCTGATGCACGAGAAATATGCCGCCACCTACCACAAGGTCGTAAACAGTCTGCGAAACATGTTCAAAGCCAAACCCGACAGCCCGACGCTGCTGAATTTTGTCTCGCTGGTGAAATGGGTGGACATGGCCGCCGCCCAAAAATTGAGCGGCGATATCGGATTGGCCGCGCTACCTTAGCCCGCTTCAACTGACCGCCACCAGCGAAACCCGCTCATTCTGATCATTGCGCGTAATCCCCATCGCCTGAGGATCCAAAGTCAACTGGCCATCCACCAAAAACGCGTAGCGGTGATGACCGTGCTTGAACTCCAATTTAAGCATCCACGCCCGATCCGGCATTTGCTTCATCGGATGCGCGGTGGGATTCCACTGATTGAAATCGCCCACCATGCTGACCGCTTGCGCCTGCGGCGCGTGACAGATAAAATTGACCGCCCGCAAATTATGCTGGGCACCATAGCGGTTGAGATTCATAAGCGAGCGACGGGCCGTTAGCCCAAGAGATTCTGCAAAATGACAAGCGCCGTCCGGCGGACCTGCTCCGACTGCAATTCCAGGCGGCGATATTCCTCGATCCAACCCGCCCGGGGTTGGTGCTGCTGGCGCCAAACCGATTTGAGCACCCGCTCCGTGCGCTCCACCTGCTGCATTGCCGAGGTCAGGGACTCGGGCCCCTCCGGCAGGTCGGAAATGTTGCCCACCAGAAAACGGCTGATACGTTTGCGGTCGAACACCGCCTGCAACAGCATCACCACCGTTTGTTCGTAGGCATACCAGCGATGCCGCAACACCTCGCGCAAAAACTCGTGGCGCAGGGCGAAAAACTCGGAGCGCGGCCGTTCCGTGTATTCGCGAATGGCTTGGGCCTCGATGGGAAACCAATTGTAGAGCAGGGCAAACGTGCCGTAGGTATCAATCTGTTGCTTGGCGTTGTTGTGGTCGGTCGCAATCTCGCCGATGCACAAGTCCTGCTGCAGTTCCACGCAAATTTCCGGGAGATCATGCAACCGGCCCAGCACCTCCCGACCGACCGGCGTGCTGTAATTGAAATCTCCGGGGATCAGCCAATACACATCCTCCGGCCCGCCCTTTTCAAAGGCCTGACCCAGCCCGGAGTACCACATCTGGCAGGTGTCCACGCACCACGCGTCCAAGATATCCGAGTGGCGGGCGACGGTATTTTTGCGAAAATCCAGATACTTCTGGTTCCCTTCGTTGGCGTAGTGCGTTTTGCGATCAATCACCGTAATGGGCCGCGCATACACCTTCTTCTCCCGATCCAGCCGGGCGATCAATTCATACAGATGTTCCAGATCTGCGCCCTCGTCGGGCTGGCGGTAGGGGTAAATCACCACGGGATGAATCTTGCCGGCCGTCGCCGCCCCGGATTTTCTCCCGGATGGTTTTGGTTGGCTTCCGGGTCTGCTGGCCGCAGAAATTTTCATGGGCGGATCATCCACCAAAGGTCGCCCGAGTGCCAAGCGTTTTTTGCCCCGGCGAAGGTCGGTGCGCGGGACTTGATTGGCCGGGGCCAACTGCCTTACCCGCCGAACTTGGTCAGCGGGGTGCGGCTGACCTGAAACGTGGCGACTACCACCTGCGCCGCCGCCGGATCGTTCAGGCAAAGTGCGCCTTCCCGAATTCGCAACACCGGTTCGCCTTCGAGGCGCAGTGGGAATTGCCTGGCCAATGCACGGGCATAGGACTCGAAATCCGCGCCGCCGGCCGTCTGCGCCTGCTTGCGGCTGAGCAGCCGGAACCAACCATGGCTCCCCGGCGCAACGTGCTTCATCAACTCCACTGTCAATCGGCCCATCGTGTAACGTGGGTTAATCTCCACGACCGGCTTGAGCCGGCATTCACCCGGGGGGGTGCGATACACAAACGCGTCAATCCCCACTGGACCAATGAAGCCCACGCGGCGCAGCTCAACTTCAAGCATCGTGAAGAGGTTCGTGTAAAGCGCGTGCAGATGGGCAACAATGTCCGGCGGCGTGTGGAAAAGCGATGTCACCCCGGGCGGGAGCCGGCGTTCAAATTTGGGCGCCGCCCAGTTGCCCTGAAACTGCCCGTTGCCATCAGTTATCAGACCCGTGTAGCCGCACAGTCGCAACCCCTCCGGCGCCATCTCCAATTGCACCGAGAAATCCTGCACCCGTTCCAGCCAGGGTTCCACCACCAGTTGCCCCCCGTTCGCAACCGCTTTCGCCATCCAGCGCCGGTGCGATTCCAAAAGCTCCGGCTCGAACAGACGGATCGCATTGCCACCAGCCAGGCCAAGCGCCTGTTTAATCACAATCTGGTGCTGCCCCCGCCCGCGAATGGCCGCGATGGCTTCCAGCGCGCCTGTGAGAGTATTTACCGCCACGCCAACTTCGTCTTCCGTGCAAAGCCAGCTGCAATCCGACGCCTCGAAAGGAGCGGTGGGGTGGGGATCAATCGCCCTGACCCGGCGCAGAAAATTTTGCAAGAACGCCGCACTCCACGCCTTCGAGTAAAGTTGCGCAATTTCGGGATTAAAACTCCCACTCGCCGTGCGTGGTTCACCCGTTAGATTCGCAAAGAGCGGCTGAAGGCTTTCCACACTGTCTGGCCCCCAGGCCCATGGGCGCAACCGACCGAGCTTTCTCTCCCGCAGCGACGCGACCGCTTCAACAAACTCCGGCAAGGCGAAGCCAGCCGCTTTCAAGCCGCTCAGGAAGTGCACCGCCGGCTTGTGCTCCACCAAAACAATATCGTCCTGGCGCCCCAGAAACTGCGGCAGATTCGCCAGATCTCGGGCCAGTTGCGCCTGATGTTTCGTCGGGGAAAAGCTCCTGCCCCCGGCGATCCGCGCTTCCGCCAGCGGATTGAAGAGGAATACCGTCGGCGTGCGGCCTTTCGACTGCGAGAACACATTCAGATTCTCGATGAAATCCAGCGGCAACCCCGCCGCGCGCCGGCCTTCGATGTTGATGGAAAATCCCTTGGCCCGGGCGGGAGAAAGCGGAAATTTCAACTGGCGACAAAAAGCATCCCAATCGCTTTCGGTCGGATTTTTCCAACGACGAAACCATTTCAGCCCATAGGCGACGTGGCCAATTTCATCATGATAAATCCGCTGCAACAGCTTGGCGGAATCCGCGTCCCCCACGTCGGCGAAACACGCGGAGAAGTGGCGGGCAAAATCCAGGTTCGCCTGCTCGAACGTAAGGCTCAAGCCGGCAATATAATCCATCGGGCTTTCCATGCCGGCCACCGCGCGCCAGAAATACCCGCTCACCGGAATCGCGCCAAACTCGATCCCACACCCCCGCATCCGCTCGATGTAGAGGCGGGTGTGTTCCTGTTCGTCCTTGAGGGTTTCGTAAACACCCTTGCGAAAGGCGGCGGGCGCCTCGGGAAATTTCAACAACACCAGTGCCATCAGCTCCGTCGCCAGCAACTCGTGATTGGCAAAGAAATGCAGCAGGCGACCGCGTTCCTGATTTTGCTCGAGCTGGCGGGCGCCGGGAAATTCGCCCCGCGCCGTGCCGGTGGGTTTGAAGTGCAAATCCCGTGGACGACCGGGCGCGGTGGGGGTGACGACCGCTGCACCGGGGCATTCGTCCGTCATGACGTCCGGCGTCCGGAGTTTTTCCTCCAGCGACGTGGCAAACAAAACCCGCTCGGCAAATTCCCGCAGTTCCATTGCGAGCAGATTAACAATCAATCGGCGATGAGACCAGAATCGTTCAAGCGGGATGAAAACGAGGTGGTTTCTTACTCTTAAGCGTAATGATAATCTTAATCCTCCGGTTCTGCAGATTAAGATTGTGATCAACACCGGTATTGCTGAACCGATGTTCCCCCGCTGTCGGCGGTCAGGATTTGCGCACCCGAGTCAACGCGCAAGCGGCAGCCTTTGTTTACACGGTTACTCCTTGCGCAACCGGTAATACCGGGGATCGGTGGTGATCAGGTTGGTGACGAAATTCTGAAAGCCCACCAGCGTTGTAGCATTGGTAACAGGCGACCAGCCGTTGGGTTGATCCAATCCGGTCGCGAATTCCAGCCCAAAGTTCGGCTGGTTGGTTGGCCAGGCAAGGATGAGGGCGTTGCCGGCGCGCGCTAGCTCAAGGCGGGGTGGTTCGGCATCGAGGCCCGCGACATAAGCATCTTCGTCGGTGCCCAACACCCCCAGCACAAAGCTATCAAAGACCGCGTTGGTAATATGAATAAACCCAGTGATGCGGCAGTTCCCCGCCGCATCAACCGCCAGTCCACCCTTTACTGAATAGTCATATTCGGTATCCCCGCCGCCAAACTGCTTTGCCCACAGCGTCCGACCTGCCGGATCGAATTTTGCCAGGAAGTTCGGCGGGTGGAATATGGAAGGATACATTGCGCTCCCATTATTGGTGAGAGTTAAGCCGTCGAAGGTGGCAAGGCCAAGGAAATATCCAAGGACGTAACTATTACCCAAGGCGTCAGTCGCCGACCTAAGCGTGCTCGCATTGGTGGACGTGTTCCGGCACCAAAGCCCGTTTCCGTTTGGATCATATTTCGCGAGGCAATAGCCGCCGTTGGTGACCTGGAAATTGTCGAAGATTGTGGCGGAAGCGGTGTACATACTGAGAAAGCAGTTGCCTGCAGCATCCACTGCGAGCCCTTCCAGGTAATCGGTACCAACGCTACCGCATCGCTTTGCCCACATTAGAGTTCCGGCAGAATTGTAGCGAACCGTATAAATATCAAACGTGATTGAGCTGGGATTGGTGAGCGTGATGTTGTCAAAGGTAACTGTGCTATCAGACAGCGCTCCGGCAACGAAGTAACCCCCCTGACTGTCAGTGGCGATAGCTCGCGTGTAATACGCAGACTGAACGCGCGCCATGGGGCGTGACCAGATCAGACTGCCGTCGCCGCCAAACTTCGCGGTGAACCATCCCAGGAAGCCGGATTGATTCGTAAGCCCCAGACTTGGCGCGTCGACATAGTCGCCCGTAAGGTAAAAGTTCCCCGCGGAGTCGGCTGTCAGGGCGAGGGCCCGAATGGAATTGGGTGTTCCATCGGAACCTGCTTTTCTCGCCCAGACGAAGTTGCCCGCGGCGTCATATTTTGCCAGGAAGAAGTCGGGGTTGTTGGCGGTGTCGTTAGTGATCGTCACGCTTTCAAACGTAATGGTGCCTGGCGGGCGGAACCATCCGCCCACGAACGTATTCCCACCGCCATCCACCGCAATCCGGCAATCGGCCGACTGACCTCCGAACCGGTCCAGATCAATGGTGGTCCCGATTTGTCGCGCCCACATCACGTTTCCGGCCGCGTCGTAGGTGGCCAGGAACAACCCGCCATTGGTCAAAGTGGTGCTGCCAAATACGAGATTCGTGCTGGTAAAGCGGCCAAGGACGTGGCTGTTGCCGGCGGGGTCGAGCCCTATGTCGGTCCCGTATTCGCGAGCGAAGCCGCCAGCCCGTTGCGCCCAGCGGAAATCGGGGGCGGCGGCATGCACTCCCGCAGCCACCAGCCAGCCAAAGAAGGAAAGCAAAATCACGTTGCCCGCTCGGCTGGGCTGCCGGGTGAATTTCATTGGGCGAATTATGCTTCGAATCACTCCTGAGACAAGGCCAGAAAGGTTTAAACGGTTAGACAATGAGAGATGATCTTACGCTTAATCGTAATCATAATCTTAATCCTCCGATCCT
>JADLHS010000195.1 GCA_020848635.1 Limisphaerales bacterium | reverse complement strand
ATCTGGAAACCCTGCGCCGGGCGGTGCCGCTCTTGCGCAGCGATTACCAGGCATTTGACGGCAATCCCGCCTTCGCGTTGGGCAATCAGGGCCACACGTACGGACTCGCGTCGTGGCTTCCCTATTTCGGCCAAGGGGTCTATTTTAATGACCACGATTTCGTTTACTCGGCGCGCAGCTACCTTTCACCCGCGTTTGGGATTTGCGTTGACGTACGCAAGTCCGGGTTGGATTGGCCCTTGATTCGCCTCGTCGCGGACCAATGGCGGCGCGTCGCCGACTGTTTCCTCGGCGATTTCTACCCGCTGATTTCCTACCAGTTGAACGAAGAGTCGTGGCTGGCGTGGCAGTTTGATCTTCCGGAGCCCGGCCGAGGCATGGTGCAGGTGTTTCGTCGCGCTGCGAGTAGTTACGAATCCGCCCGGTTCAAATTGCGCGGGCTCAATCCGAACGCCCGCTATGCCGTGACCAATTTCGACACGCCCAATGCAAACCAGGAGTTTACTGGACGTGAATTGTCGGAGACGGGACTCCCCGTGCGGCTCACCGGCAGGCCAGCGGCGGCGATTATTGCCTACGAGCGAACGGATTGACGCTGGTGGGCTTGTTTGGACCAGCGGCAACCTTGCCACCGGGTGGCGAAATGACTTGGACCATGCGGAGCAGAACAAAGGGACCAGACACATGAAATCATTGACCCGTCTGACACAGATATTGGCGGCAAGTATTGTTGCCAGCGTTATCGTCGTTCTCGAGTGCGGTGGGGAAACGGGAGCAACAACTGACGGGGAGAAATTGGTCGGCCAACCGGTGGATATCGCGCCGAGTGCCTATCAATTTCGCTCTGACCGCAAAGCCGAGGACAATCAGCCGGAGAGCTGGCTGGCCCTCATGCATTATGCCAATCAACCGCTGAACAAACCCGTTGATATTAACGCTCCGGCGATCAAAGAGGCCTTGTGCGGATTACTCTGGGAAGAGATCCGACCCGTGCAGCAATTGGAGCTGACTTGGGCCACCGATGCCAAGCAACAACCGGCGCCCGAGGAACTGGCCGTTGCGACATTGAACAACCAAGGCGCTTCGAGTTCGTGGTGGAATAATCTGAGCGCAATGAAGACGGCGATCAAACCAGCCGTCTCCCGCGATGGTAAAACCTATGTCTATCGTCTTGGAATGGACACCTGCGGCATCGTTGTCAGTATCCCCGGGCAGCGGGCTTCGGATTTTGCAGTGCCCACGGTACGGGTTTTGGTAGCGGTCACCTGGAAGCAGATGGACGTTGAGATTGAATGGGGGTTCGATCCGGCCACAGCCAAGAAGGCTTACAGCGGACGGGTGGAAACGTATGACGGGCGGGTGGCCGCCCTTCGTCCCTTGGACGGCGACCGTAGCACCACGACGGTTGGTGTGAATTCGTGGCGCTCGCTCGGCAAGGAATCTCTCCGGCGCGGAGTGAAGTTCCGTCTATTCTACATCGGCACATCGAAGTGGCGGCCGGTGCAACCGTTCACGAGCCAGCGGGACGACGTGGCTCGAACCATTGTTACCCTTTGGACCCAGGCCGGTAATTTCTCGTTTTTGGCGTCCGACCTGGAGAACGGTCCGATCCTCGCGCCGGAGTATGGATTTTTTGTGCGTCGGACTTCGGCCCTCCCGACCCCGCCAACAAAGTCGCCGCCGGAACTGCGAATCCCGCTGGCGACGAAAATGAATTCCATTGCCGGCAGCACCGAACTGTTGGGCTGGGGGAGCGATAGCACGCCGTGGTTTGGCGGCAACCCGCTCGACAATCCGGTAACGGTGCAAGGCATCGTGGTTCCGGCCAGGCGGCTGGCCTTGCATCCAGGTCCCGCAGACGCGGTGGTCGTCGGATGGCGCAGCCCCATTCAGGGAGCGGTGAAAATCAAGGCCGGGGTCGCGCATGGTCAACGCGGGGGCAATGGGATCGAATGGTGGATTGCGCATGAGGCCAAGGCTGATCGGAAGAATCTCGCCCATGGCACGACCGACGGAAGCGACGCTCAGGCGATTCCCACTGCTACCGACTCGACGATAGTTGGCGAGGCGACCGTTGAACCTGGTGACCAGGTTTCATTGGTCGTCGGCCCCAAAGGTCCGCACCAGTGCGACACGACCATCATCGAGTTAATCATCAGCGAAGTCGGCGGGCGTGGGCGGGTATGGAACCTGACGCGGGACGTTGTGAATACACTGCACGCTGGGAATCCCCACGCCGATGGCCAGGGCAATTCCGACGTATGGCAATTCTATTCCGAGAAGATCGCCGCAATTCCGCCGCTCCTTCCGGTGACGTTGAATTCGCAAGCCGGTAGCGCGCGCGAGTTCATACAAGAACTTCGAGCGCGGCAGCTGTGCACCATCCGTCAGCGGACGCGAGCTCACGAAGAGCAGACTTGGGAAGGCGCCGTCACCGCGATGCGCGGCAGCAATTTGCCGCCGCATCCCCAACCGCCGGTCGGATCAGAACCATTCATGCAGGTGGAGGTTCCATCCGAGCGATTGACGGCTCAATGGAATCTGGGCGCGTGGCATCTTTTGCGGCATTGCGAGAAGAATCCGACGACCGGTCGGCTTTGGTTCAACGACTACCCCTATGGCATCCTAGGTGCCGAGACCTACTTGGTCCTCGCGGCTTTGGATTTAATGGGGGCGCACACGGCGGCTGCAGATGGATTCGACCAATGGGTGTCTCTGCCGCTGGACCCAAATTCGACCGGTCATCACAGTT
>JADLHS010000194.1 GCA_020848635.1 Limisphaerales bacterium | reverse complement strand
TCGCAAGAATTACTGGAAAAGGAAGTGCGTCCCGTGGTGGAGCAGTTCTTGAAGGACCGTGGGCTCACGCTCTCGCCCGACAAGACCCGCATCACGCACATCAGCAAGGGGTTCGATTTCCTCGGACAAAACCTCCGCAAATACGACGGCAAGCCACTGGTGAAACCGTCGAAGCAGAACGTGCAGGCGTTCCTGGAGAAAGTCCGGGGAATCATCAGCCAGAACAAAGCCATCCGCCAAACGGTGTTGATTGGTCTGTTGAATCCCGTCATTCGTGGCTGGGTCAACTACCATCGGCACTGCGCGGCCAAGGCCACGTTCAACCGGGTGGACCATGAAATCTGGCGGGCGCTCTGGCAGTGGGCCAGACGCCGACATCCCAAGAAATCACGCGACTGGGTCAAGCAGCACTACTTCCCGACCCAGCGCAACCGTGCTTGGACGTTTGCGACCAAAATGGGGCAACAGACTCCGGACGGTCAGCCGGTTTGGACGCGCTTGGTGTACGCGGGCGAAACCAAAATCCGGCGCCATGTCAAAATCCGGCAGGACGCCAACCCGTTCGACCCACAGTGGCAAGCCTACTTCACCGATCGTGCGTTTCAGAAGAAGTTCGGCATCCACCGCCAGCAAGCGGGAATTAAATCCGTCGTGAAACCGGCTCCGCCACGCGGGGCTTTGTAGCGGCTTGAGCCGGATGAGGGGAAACTCTCACGTCCGGTTCTCAGGGGAGGGAGTGACGGCAACGCCGCTCCCTTACCCGACCACTGATTTCGATGTTCATCGCTCGTTCCTCTTTCCTGGTTTGTGACGTCACCAAAATTCTACAACGCATGGTTGATTGCCATGTTTCTTAAACCTCCGCAGATGAGTCCTTCGGTCGCTTTGATCTCCCCGTGCCAGAGTGTCGGCAACTTTTCGCAGTCTCGCGCCTTCGGGCGTAATGTCCATATGTATGTGCATGGGGGAGTGCATGACTAATTGTCGTGTGAAGGCGTGAGAGCAGTAGGCAGCGCGAAACATTCAACGCGCAGGGCGGTCGTTCACATTCAGTTGCGGCTCCTTACAATATTCACCGTTTGTTTGACTTGCATCAATCGTCCTCTGCCGATCCATGCAACAATGTGCATATGAGTGAAAGGCCTTTGATTGATCCGGCAACCGAGAAAGTCGTTTCGTTGGCGGATGAAACCAAGTTTGCCCCCAACGGAATTGTCAGCCGCACCCTCCTGCACACGGACACCACACGGGTGGTGCTCTTTGGATTCGCCGAAGGTCAGGAATTGACCGAGCACACCTCGACGCAGCAAGCGGTGATTCAAATCCTGTCCGGCGAATGCGAATTCAGCCTCGCAGGTCAACCGCGTCTCGTTAAAGCGGGTGACCTGCTCTACATGCCACCGAATCTGCGCCACGCCGTCAAGGCGACGAAGCCATTTTCCATGCTCCTGACGTTGACCAAGCCGCTTGAGAAGCCCGCTGCCCCGAGCTTGCCCGGACGCAAGGATGCATTGCAATTGGTCTAATCCCGCAGCCGATGAGTGCCAACACAACCACCCTTGATGTGCGCGAAGACATTCGTGCTGGGCACGAGCCTTTCTCAAAGATCATGGCTGCGGTGGCCGGTTTGTCACCCCAAGAAAACTTGCTCATCATTGCGCCATTTGAACCGGCTCCGCTATTTCATGTGCTAGCCAAACAGGGCTTTGCTCATGAGTCGAAACAAACCCCTGCCGGCGATTGGCAGGTGCTGTTCACGCGACACGGAGGAGTAGTTGCGACAACGCCGGCCGTTCGGTCAACGGCCAATGCCTGTGGCTGCGACGCAGTCCAACCGACAGAAATCGTCGAACTCGACGCACGCGGGTTGGAGCCGCCGCAGCCGTTGGTAACGATTCTGGAAGCAATTTTCCTCCTCCCGCCGGGTGCGACGCTCCGCGCGCGAACGGATCGTCGGCCCATGCACCTTTATGCCCAACTCGAATCCCGTGGTTTTGCGGGTGAGAGTGCCGAACAAGCCGATGGAAGTTTCATTACCCATATCCACAGCCGCTAATCCAGCGCCAGCGAAGCCTGTCGTTTCAGCGTCGCAACCCGGTGTCAACGCCCCGGCGATCAAGTTGCCGCTGGCGTTCATGCTTACGGGGCTGATGGCGTTGACGACTGGTTCGGTCTGGATGATGTGCCGACCTTCCATGCTCGCGGCGTATCACTACAACCAATACGTCATCGCTCTGACGCATTTGTTCGTGCTGGGATGGATCTGTTCCATCGTCATGGGCGCGATGTATCAACTCGTCCCCGTGGCACTCGAAACCAAGCTCTACAGTGAAAAATTGGCGCGCTGGCAATTCGCTCTTCATTTCGTCGGCTTTATCGGAATGGTTTGGATGTTCCGCACCTGGAACCTGAAACAGGTCGGTCACTTCGGCAGCTTGCTGACGGTCGGTGTGGGGCTGTTTGTCTTCAATATCGCGCGCACTCTCCGCCGCGTGCCCAAATGGAATGTCACCGCGACCGCCGTGACGGCGGCGTTGTGCTGGATCTCCCTCACCATTCTGGCGGGGCTTTCCATCGCCACGGGCAAATGCGCTGCTGAATCATTTGATGGGTCGGAGGCCAATGTCGGAGTGGTCATCGGCGCCTTACGACCGTTGGCGGGCTTGGTCTCCCGCTTTGACCCCATCAGCGCCATGCATATGCACGCCCACTTGGGTGGCATAGGCTTCTTCACCATGCTCATCGTTGGGGTTTCCTACAAACTGATTCCCATGTTTACTTTAAGCGAAGTGCAGAGTCAGCGCCGGGCCGGTCTTTCGGTGGCCTTATTGAACATCGGGCTCGCTGGTTCGTTTGTCACCATTCTGCTGAGCAGCCCTTGGAAACTCGCCTTTTCCCTCGTCACCATTTCGGCGCTGTTCATCTACAGCTGGGAACTATGCGCCATCCTGCGCGCTCGAAAACGCCGCCCGTTGGATTGGGGCGTCCGTTACTTCCTGACGGCAGTGGCATTGCTGATTCCGTTGTCGCTTGCAGCCATCGCGCTTTCGTGGCCGGGCCTGCAAGCAAATCCGTTCCTGGGCCAGTTGGAAAACCTTTACGGATTCGTCGGCCTGCTGGGCGTGGTCACCTTGGCCATCATCGGTATGCTCTACAAGATCATCCCGTTTCTCGTCTGGTTCGGGGTTTACAGCAAGCATATCGGTCGCGCGCAAGTCCCGGCGCTCGCCGACATGTATTCTCCCCGCCTGCAAATGATCGGCTACTGGAGCTTTCTCGTCGCCTTGATCGTTATCAGCGCAGGTATCCTGCGCGAAAGCGAAATAGTGGTTCGGATTGGCGCTCTCGGTTTCTTCGCCTGCATAGCGTTACTCCTGGCTAACTTCGGCAAGATTCTCGTCCACACCGCCCATCCTCGAATCACGCCGCGGGTCGTCGTCCGTCCGCTCAAACCAATTCTTGCATGAATCCTCCCGCACCACTTGACGGACAGATTGTCCTCGACGCGATGCGACAGGTGATTGATCCCGAAATCGGCTGCAACGTCGTGGACTTGGGCCTGATTTACGGCATCACGAACACGGGCACGAAAGTCACGGTGCAGATGACCCTCACCACGCCCGGTTGCCCAATGAGCGAAAGCATCGCGCAAGGGGCGCACTGGGCCTTGCTCGGAATTGCGGGCGTCGAGGACGCCGTCGTGGAGCTCGTCTGGGAGCCGCCATGGCAACCTTCGATGATGACTGAAATCGGGCGTGCCGCTGTCGGAATGCGGTGATTCTGTTTCTCCAACAACAAACAAAGCAAAAAATGACAACAACAAATCAACTCGGACCGGATCGGATGCTGGACGTGAGGGAAATCCCATGCTCCATCAAACACGGACTGATCATTCAAACCTTCGTTGACCTCAAGGTCGGCGAACATTTCATTCTGCGCAACGGCCATGATCCCGTGCCGCTGCGTTACCAGTTTGAAGCGGAATTTCCGGATTCGTTCACTTGGGAACATGTCCACAATCTGCCGGAAGATGTGGCGGTAAAAATCACCAAGGTGAAGTTGGTGCTTGGCGGACTGCCAAAGGCGGTGTCCGGTTCTTGCGGAAATCACTGAGGCGAAAACATTCCGGCGCGGAATCTGAAAGTTCGGCCAATCGCGACTTGTTAGTCCAACGTTACCCGACCGCAGTTCGACATCTGCCCGGTTGCCGCGCGCCGGGTGCAGACAAACCGTTTTCCGCCCAGTTCCTTGAACGCGCGGCTCCGTGCCGGCTGAACTCCTCTCAAGCGCCGGGCCGCTTGGGATCAGTTCATCGTTTCATTCAGCCCTTGGAATTAGCGGAAATGACGGCCAACCATAAAGGTCAGTTGGCGCGGTTCGGTTTCAAGCCAATGGCGAGAATTGATTGCCGTCACTGTTTGCCGTTAGTTGCTTTGCGACGGCATGGGGTCCGAGCGCGTCAACCGCACGCATGAACAATATCCATCTCGCCGTTCAGTTTTTCCTTCAGATCGCTGTTATTCTGCTTTTCTGCCGGTTCGTCGGTTCCATTGCCCGTCGGCTTGGGCAGCCGCAGGTGGTCGCGGAGATGGTTGCGGGGGTGCTGCTTGGCCCCTCGCTGTTTGGGTTGATCTTTCCCGAGGCGCAGGCGTGGCTGTTTCCGTGGGACCAGGCGCAACAGCTCCGCGACACACAGAGCTACCTCTTCCCAGCTTCGCAGCTGGGGCTGGCACTTTACATGTTTGTCGTGGGGATGGAATTCCGCGTGGACATCGTGGCAAAACGGTTCCAGAGCGCGATCGCCGTGTCCGCTGCGGGCATGCTGGTGCCGTTTGGGCTCGGCGTCGGTTTGGCCTGGGTTTTCTTCCACTACACCACGCTTTTCCCGGGGAAAACCAAATTGACGGAGGCGATGCTCTTCCTCGGCGCGTCCATGTGTATCACGGCGTTTCCGATGCTGGCCCGGATCATTGATTTCAAAAAGCTCACGGGCACCACGATGGGCACGGTGGCACTCGGCGCCGGGGCCATTGACGACGCGACCGCGTGGTGTCTGCTGGCCGTGGTGCTGGCCAGCTTCGACAACAACTGGAACCACGCGCTGGTCAATATCGGCGGCGGTGCGGCTTATGTGGCGTTCACCTTGCTCGGGGTGCGGGCGCTGCTCGCGCGAGCCAGGCCGTTCCTCGTGAACGATGGCACGCTGACCGAGGCGGGGCTTGTGGTGAGTCTGGCGTTGATGGCGTTGGGTGCCTGGTTCACTGATCTCATCGGGCTGCACGCCGTTTTCGGTGCGTTTATCATGGGCGCGGCGATGCCGCGGGGCGTGGTGGCCCGCGATCTCATCGAACGCATTCAACCGCTCACCGTGGCGTTGCTGCTGCCGCTCTTTTTCACCTACTCGGGGCTGAACACGAAGATCGGCCTGCTCAATACCAGCTTCCTCTGGCTGATGTGCGGTGCCGTGCTGGTAGCCGCCGTGTTGGGCAAAGGCGTGGCATGCTGGCTCGCAGCGCGGGCGACGGGCATCTCAAATCGCGAGGCGCTCGGCATCGGCACGCTGATGAACTCGCGCGGGCTGATGGAGTTGATCATCATCAATATCGGCCTGCAGCGCGGGATCATTTCCGAAGGGCTGTTCGCGGTGCTGGTCATCATGGCGGTGGTGACCACGCTCATGGCGTCGCCGATTTTTGATCGGCTCGCCGGCGTAGGTCGGGACGATTCCAAAAACGACCCCAAGTCCGACGACTCCGCACTCGCGGATTCATCCCGCTGAATGCCCCATCCCCCCCGACTGCGATACCTTCCGCCTCGGCGGTGGCCCTGTTGAATCGTTGACCTAGGTCAAGGCCGTACTGGCACGCAGGCGTAGCATTGTGGTTCATGATTGCCACGACCGTCCCGGACCTGTTGTCCCAGCGGGCACCGGTCAATGAGCCGGTGGCCGGGAATTACTTTGTGGCGGTGTATCCCCCGTTCTCGGCTTGGGACGCGGCGCAGGTGACCGCTTTGCGCGAGGCGTTGGAACGGCCCGCGCCGGGCAAGCCGCTGGGGATTTATGTCCATCTCCCCTTCTGCCAGCAGAAATGCGACTACTGTTACTATCTCTCCTACATCGCGCAGCCGGCGGCCGTGGTGGATCGGTACCTGGAGGCGGTGGTACGGGAGTGCGCGCTTTATGCGGAGCAACCCGGAGCGAAGGGGCGTTCGCTCTCCTTCGCGTATTTCGGCGGCGGCACGCCATCCGCGCTCAGTTCAACTCAAGTTCGATATCTCGCGGAAGGGCTGCGGCGGGCGCTTGCCTGGGACGGAATTAAGGAAGTCACCTTCGAGTGCGCGCCCCGGTCGGTGCGCCGGGAGTTTTTGGAAACGTTGCGGGACGTTGGCGTCACCCGGTTGAGCATGGGCGTCCAGAGTTTTGATGACGAATTGCTCCGACTCAACGGCCGGGTTCATCTGGCCGAAGATGTCATGCGCGCTTACGCGCTCATCCGGCAG
>JADLHS010000193.1 GCA_020848635.1 Limisphaerales bacterium | reverse complement strand
GCCGTTGATGGCGTTACGTCGAAGCCGGCAACGACCTTGGCCGAGGCGAAGAACTACTCGCGGGTCCTGGATCTGGTGACCGCCGCCGGGGAAGTCGCGTATGAGGAAAACGGTGTACGCTTCCAGCGGACGCACTTCATCAGCGCGCCGGATCAGGTGTTCGTCTCACGACTGACCGCCGATCGTCCGGGTTCGTTGTCGTTCAAGGTTGCCCTGGATCGCAAGGAGCGCTTTCAGACCGTCGCGGTGAATGATCGCGAGCTGCTGATGACCGGAACGCTCAACGACGGTCGCGGCGGCAAAGGCGTGAGTTACGCCGGACGACTCCGAGTGCTGGCCAAAGGCGGCACGGTGAAAGCCGACGCCAACCGGCTCATCATCGAAAAGGCCGACGAAGTGGTTTTGCTCTTCGCCGCGGCCACGGATTACCGCGGGTTCGCGGGACGGCAACTCAGCGACCCAGTCGGGGCGACGCGGACCGATCTCGATAAGGCTGCGAAGAAATCCTACGCCAAACTGCGTGCCGCCCAAAAGGTGGATCACGAGAAATGGTTCAACCGCGTCGCACTGAATCTGAGCAACGGCCCGGCCTCGCCGAATGCTGCGTTGCCGATGGCGCAGCGGCTCGCCGGTTTTGCGAAAGGCGCGTCCGATCCGGAACTGGCGGCGCTGTATTTTAACTTCGGGCGGTATCTCCTCATCAGTTCGTCGCGGCCCGGCGGATTGCCGGCGAATTTGCAGGGGATATGGGCCGAGGAAATCCAGACTCCATGGAACGGCGACTGGCATCTCGACATCAATGTGCAGATGAATTACTGGCCCGCGCAGGTGGGCAATCTTTCCGAATTGCAGGAGCCGCTGAATCAACTCATCGCGTCGCTCGTCGCGCCGGGCCGCAAGACGGCGAAGGCCTATTACAACTCGCGCGGTTGGGTGGCGCATGTCATCACCAATCCGTGGGGCTTCACCGCGCCCGGCGAACATGCTTCCTGGGGCGCCACGACCGGCGGCTCGGCCTGGCTGTGCGAACATCTCTGGACGCAATACGCCTACACTGGCGACCGCAAATTCCTCGCGTGGGCCTATCCAATTCTAAAGGAGTGCGCGCTGTTTTACCTCGATAACATCTGGGAGGAACCGGAGCACCACTGGCTCGTGACCGGACCGTCGAATTCGCCGGAGAACTCGTTCAAGCTGCCCGACGGTCGCACGGCTCAGGTTTGCATGGGGCCGACGATTGACATGCAGCAGTTGCGCGAACTGTTCGGCAACACCGCCCGCGCCGCGGAAATTCTCGGGGTGGACGACGAACTCCGCCGCGAACTGACGCAGAAGCGCGCACGGTTGGCACCGAATCAAATCGGACCGGACGGTCGCTTGCAGGAATGGCTCCAGCCGTATCCCGAACCTGAGCCGCATCACCGGCACGTGTCGCCGCTTTATGGTCTGCACCCGTACGACGAAATCACGCCGACCGGAACCCCGGAACTGGCGCTGGCCGCCCGCAAATTGCTCGAAGGTCGCGGCGACGAAGGCACGGGGTGGTCGCTCGCCTGGAAAATCAACTTCTGGGCCCGGCTGGGCGACGGTGATCGCGCGTACAAACTGTTGCAGATGCTGTTACGGCCCGTCAGCGGCTCCGCCATGAATTACATGGGCGGCGGCGGCTCCTCGGACAATCTGTTTTGCTTTCATCCGCCGTTTCAGATTGATGGCAATTTTGGCGGGTGCGCCGGCATCGCCGAGATGTTGCTGCAAAGTCCGGGCGCCGCCACACCGGTGATTCACCTGCTGCCCGCCCTGCCCGCCGCCTGGCCCAGCGGTTCGTTCCGGGGCTTGCGCGCGCAGGGCGGAATTGAAGTGGACCTGACTTGGCAGGACGGCCAGGCGGTGTCCGCCACGCTCCAGGGGGTCAACGATGGGCCTGCCAGCATCATTCCGCCGAAGGGTCAATCAGTCGCCAGCGTCATGCTCAAAGGCAAGCGCGCACCGGGCACGCTCAACCGCGACGGCTCGGCGATCATCCAAATGAAACGTGGTCAGACGTACATTGTGCGGTTCAAATGAAACACCTGACCCACTGGGGATCTAAAGCCGGCGGAAGCTTCGCAACCTCGGACTTGGCTCCGCTCGGGATCAGCCAGTTGCCAGCGCGGATCGGCAATCATGAAAAGAACCCGGCCGTTGCGCCGTCAAAGTAAACCTCGTAAGACCAGACTATGAATTCCAAAATCGCTTTACTGCGTAACCCCGACAAACTGGCGCTCGACCGTCGCAGTTTCCTAAAAACCTCGGCGTTCGCCGCAGCGGGACTGACCTTGACCCGGCTGCCCGTTATGGCCGGGCCGTTCACCCGCGCGGATTTCACCAAGCTCGTGCCGGAGGACAAGAAGCTCGACCCGGTCTGGGTCCAGTCGCTGTTTGCGCGGGGCACGCCGGAAATTTTGCGGGGTGCCGAGCTGAAGTATGTTGGCATGCCCATCGGGGGCCTTTGCTCGGGCCAGCTCTATCTTGGCGGGGACGGCCGGCTCTGGCGGTGGGATATTTTCAACCAGCATCAAGCCACGGGCGCGGAGCACTATGCGAAGCCGCCGGTTCCGGATATTCCGCTGACGCAGGGTTTCGCGTTGCGCATCGGCGACCAGACCATCGCGCTCGATCGCACCGGCTTTGGCGACGTCAGTTTCCGCGGTGAGTATCCCATCGGCCGCGTCGAATACCGCGATGCCACCGTGCCCCTGGCGGTAAAGCTTGAGGCGTTCTCTCCATTCATCCCGCTGAACACCGAGGACTCCAGCCTGCCGGCAACAGTCATGCAGTTCACGCTTACGAACCCCACCGCCGCGCCTGTCGCGGGATCACTGGTAGGCACCCTGGAAAATGCCGTGTTGCTGAACCATCGCACGCAGTCCGGCACGCGGCACAACCGAGTCATCATCGGCCAGGGATATACCTTCCTGGAATCGCGGGTGGAAAAAGCCCTCGAAGCCGCCACGCCGGCCCAGCCGGATATTATCTTCGAGGATTGGCACCAGGCGACCTACGCCGGGTGGCAGGTTGAGGGCACGGCATTTGGCAAAGGGCCGATCCAGAAGTCGGCGATGCCCAGCTATCAGGGCGATGTGGGCGGGGATACCGAGCGCGTCGTGAACTCGCACGCCACGGCGCCCGCCGAGGGCGTCGGGGACCGCGATGACGCGACCGGGCGGCTCATCAGTCGTCCGTTCAAGCTCGAACGCCGCTACATCACCTTTTGGATCGGGGGTGGCAACCACAAGGGCACGACGTGCCTGAACCTGGTGCAGGATGGAAAGGTGGTGCAGACTGCAACCGGCCAAAACCAGAACCAGATGGCACTGGCGTATTTTGACGTGCAGACTCTTGTCGGCCAGGAAGCGCACTTCGAAATCGTGGACGAGCAGAAAGGTGGCTGGGGCAACGTCGGCGTTGGCAGGATTACCTTCACCGACAAATTCGAGCCGCCGATTCCGTTCGAGGAACTGCCCGACCTCGGCACCATGGGACTCGCGCTGCTGGGAGCGCCGGCGGATATTGTCAGCGGTGACGCCCACCGGGCGATTGGGGAAAAACTCACGGGTGAGCTCGGCCGCAAATTCACATTGGCCCCGGGCCAGTCGGCGGTGGTGACGTTCGTGCTGACGTGGCATTTCCCAAACCTCACCATCAAAGGGGTACGGGAGGCGGGGCGATTCTATGCCACGAAATTTGCCGATGCCGCCGCCGTCGCCAAATATGTAGCCGCGAATTTCGAGCGGCTCGCCAGCACCACCCGCTTGTGGCGCGACGGGTGGTATGACTCGACGTTGCCGTACTGGTTCCTCGATCGGACGCAGCTCAATACTTCAATTCTCGCGACCTCGACATGTTACCGGTTGGCGTCGGGCCGCTTCTGGGCCTGGGAGGGCGTCGGTTGCTGTGAAGGCACCTGCGGGCATGTCTGGCAATATGCCCAGGCCATGGGACGGCAGTTCCCGGAGTTGGAGCGCATCTTGCGCGAGCGGACGGACTTTGGCCTCGCTTTGCAGGCGGATGGCGCCATCCACTTTCGCGGCGAGAACAACGATATTCCGGCAATTGACGCCCAGGCGGGCTCGATCCTGCGGGCGCTGCGGGAACACCAGATGAGCGGCGACGATGCCTTTCTCCGCCGGATCTGGCCCGGTGTGAGACGCGCCACCGACTGGCTCATCGCGAAGGATGGCGATGGCGATGGCCTAATCGAGAGCAACCAGCACAACACCCTCGACACCGATTGGTTTGGCCCGGTCGCGTGGTTGAGTGGTCTTTACCTGGCGGCACTAAGCGCCGCAGCCACCCTGGCGGACGAAATGGGAGCCACCACGTACGCGGAGAAATGCCGCGCCATTCTCGCCCGCGGTCAGAAGAAACTCGTCGCCGATTTATTCGATGGCGACTATTTCATCAACCGCGTGGACCCGAATCACCTCGCCGCCATCAACTCGGGCACCGGCTGCGAGATTGACCAAGTCATGGGGCAAAGCTGGGCCTTTCAGGTCGGCCTGCCGCGCGTGTTGCCGGAAAAGGCAACCCGGGCCGCATTGAAGTCGCTGTGGAAATATAACTTCTCACCCGATGTCGGGCCCTATCGCGCCCAGTACAAATCCGGTCGCTGGTATGCCATGGCGGGCGAGGCGGGTTTGCTGATGTGCAGCTTCCCGCGCTCGGACTGGGACTACGACCAGGCCCGCGGCAAAGGCAAGGATGAATGGGCGGCCGGCTATTTCAACGAATGCATGAACGGATTTGAACATCAGGTGGCCGGCCACATGATCTGGGAAGGGATGGTGATGGAGGGCCTGGCGGTTGAGCGCGCCGTGCATGACCGCTATCACGCCGCGCGCCGCAATCCGTGGAATGAAGTGGAATGCGGCGACCACTACGCCCGCAGCATGGCTAGCTACGGGGTCTTCATCGCGGCGTGTGGCTTTGAATATCACGGACCGAAAGGGCGCATCGGTTTTTCGCCACGCCTGACGCCGGAGGATTTCAAGGCGCCGTTCACCGCGGCCGAGGGCTGGGGCAGTTTCAGCCAGATTCGGACTGACAAGACGCAAACCAATCGCATCGCGCTGAAATGGGGCGGCCTGCGGGTGAAAACCCTGGCCTTCGAGTTGCCGCCGGCCGCCACCTTGAGCGCCGCAACGGTGGCCGTCGGCGCGAAGCAGATCCCAGCCAAGGCGATCCAAACCGGGCAGCGGGTGGAGTTGACTCTGGATGAAGCGATCTCCTTGCAGGCCGCTCAAAGCATTGAATCAAAACTGGCCTTCGTCTGAGCTCGACGCCGACTATGAAACGAATTCTTAACCTCTTATTCTTAGCAGTCGCCAACGGCTTTCTGTTGGTTGGCGGTTGCTCGAAAGACGCTGCGAATCCCGCCGTGCCATCGTCGTCGAATCAACAAACCGAATCGCCTCATGGCGCTGTGTCTGCGAAAACTAACACAGCCCCAGTCTCGGCCCAAAATGCAGACCCTGTCATACACGCAGACAGCGTGAACTTCACGGGCATCGAGCTGCCGCACTTCTTGGAGTTTTACGCTGCCATTTCAAAAGCGCAGCTCGACACCAACCAACTGGGAGAAGTGCGTGGTAGATATATTGCGTTTAGGAACACAAACGAAGTTACCCGTTCCGAGTTAATTCGCCTTTTTGACCAGGCATTATCCGATCAAGTTGGAATCGTGGCCACCCATCTGGATGCGGAGCACGTGGTGTTCAAGTTCCGCTCGTCGGGAGCGGAAAAGTAATCGGCGGTCCCCCTGGCGGCGCAAATTCAGATTATCCGCCTTGTCCCCCGCGCATACCTCAATTGAGGTATTGGCAGCGCCCGCCAAAGCATGAGATGCTCACGGACGCATTACTCCGCCCAAAGCCTGACGTGCCGTTTGAGCCGACCGCCGCGGGCCGGTAAAGCGGAACAACACCGTGATAACACGAATCAGCCATGCGTTGAGCGACCCGATCGGTTGTCGGTTTGGCCCGCCCCAGCCGGGTTTGTCTCCGGCTGGGACGGCAGTGAGCCGCGTTCGCCCAACGGGACAACCGTAGTCGCAGTAAACAACAGTAGAAACCTAAACTCCCAAACTATGAAAAGATACACTTCGCTCCTCGCGGCCAGCCTGATGCTGGCGGCGCTCGCACCAATACAAAGCCACGCCGCCGACAACACTTGGAATAACGCTTCCGCCAATTCTTTATGGGACTTGTCCAGTGCAAACTGGGCCTCGCCCGCCACTTGGGTTGATGGCGACAACGCGATCTTTAATGCGACCGGCGCCGGCACGGTGAGCCTCGGCACCGCCATCACGGCCCAGAACCTGACGTTCAACGCCCCAGGCTATGTTCTCGCAGGCAATGGCAACGCGCTCACGCTGGCTGGGGCGACAGCCACGATTACGGCCAGTGCGGGCACGAGCAACCACCTCGCCGTCTCAATCCTGGGAACGGACGGTGTGACGTTTCAGGGCACCGGCACCACGGTGCTCGCAGGCGATGCCGGCCTCGGCGATGCCAACCACTACACCGGAGCCACCTATTTTCGGAGCGGCACCGTGATTCTTCAGGCGGATGGGGCGGCCAATGGCGCCACCGCAGGCGATTCCCACGCGGTGGAGAGCATCGAAGCTTTGGACACCGGTGCGACGCTGCAATTCGGTACGACCTTCGACGGTTCCGCTTGGGTTTCAGCGCCTGGTGAACAAATCGGGGCCCGCATCCCTGGTACAAAAATGATCATGACCGGCGGTACCTTGGACCTCAACAATGACCCGAAGAACGAAGTGGTCCGGGTTCCGGATGGCTTTGGCTTAATCATCAACAATGGCTCGAGCGTTCAGGCGGGACTCAATGTCATTATGGATGGTCTGGACCATACTTTTTCCGGTGTGATCGCCGACGGCAACAATGGGGTGCTGATCGGGGATAACAGCGGTCAAGGTCCCGGCTATCAAATCGGCATCGTCAGTATTTCGGGAACCGCAGGCTCAACTTGGACGCTTGCCGGCGACAACACCTACTCGGGATCAACCCGCATTGACGGCAACACGATTGTCAAGCTGGCCGGCAACCACAGCCTCGGCATCCCCACGACCAACAGTCTTACCGGCCCGCTGCGTATTCAAGGTGGTTCCGCTCTTGATCTCAATGGCCGTAATCAGACCATTGCGCTGATGACGGACGGAGGGGGGATCAATGCGAAAATCTACAATAGTGCGGTCGGGACGGTTTCGACTTTGACTGTTGGCTACGGCAATGAGCAAGCCGGTCGTAATATTGCTACCGCACTAATGGACAACACCGGCGTTGGTGGCCTCTTCGCCTTTCGAAAGATCGACACGGCTCCGTTCCTTCAAGGGGCCACACTAGTCACCACCTGTACCCAAGGGTTGAAGCCGGCATGTGTTGCCACTTACAGCGGTGATACGACAATCGAAGGCGGCACCTTGGATGTGCAAGGACCGAGTGCGATTAGTCCGAACAGCGCCTACCGTATCTCCACGACGGGCACCTTCGGGCCGGGCGTGTTGAAGCTAAACTACAGTGACAACGCCCCGGTGCGTCAGTTGTGGATCAATGGCATTCAGCAGCCCAACGGCACTTATGGCGCGGGAACTCCCGGCATTGATCCGACCAGCACCGGCACGATCACCGTCACGGGCTTTGCCCCCGTTACGTTGGGAGTCACTCAATCTGGCAGCAATCTCAACTTCTCGTGGGCTGGTGTCTACAAGTTGCAGTCCAGCACCAACAATGTTGTCGGGCCATATTCGGATTACGTCGGGGCCGGTTTGAACGCGGCGACGGTGCCGATCAATCCCAATGTCGGCGCGGTATACTTCCGCTTGGCGACCTACTAACATAGCCAAGCCTTGAGACGGCGGGGAGTGCCGCAACCCGACACTCCCCGTTTTCAGTTTAGCCCAAGCTTACCACTTGCGACCACGCCCGACGGTGGTTGCAAAGCCATTCTGGTTGTGCAGCGACTGCGGACAGCTAAATGGCTTGGTGTCTGGGCCGTTGGCCATCGCAAGCCGGTTTTCACCGTGGGTTTCTAAACCTAAGAAACTGCTCCGACGCCGTCCCCACCGCTATGCGAAAAGCAAACCTCTTGATCCTGATGGTAATTGCCCAGAGCGCTGCCGCCCTTCAGGCGGCGGAAGGCTGGGTCAATCTGTTCAACGGTCAGGACCTCACCGGCTGGGTGCAGCGCGGCGGCCAGGCAAAGTATGTTGTAGAGGGCGACACCATCGTCGGCGCTTCCGTGCTCAACACGCCCAACAGCTTCCTCTGCACCGAGAAGACCTACGGCGACTTCACCCTCGAATACGATTTCAAGGTGGACCCGCGGCTCAACTCCGGCGTGCAGATTCGCAGTGAATGTTTCGACACGCCCAGGCAGATGGAATGGAACGGCAAAAAAATTCAGATTCCCGCCGGCCGTGTTCATGGCTATCAGGTGGAGATTGACCCCGATGTCCCCCGCAAACGACTCTGGAGCGCGGGCCTCTACGACGAATCCCGGCGCGGCTGGCTTTACCCAGGCGACGGCGAACAAGGGGCGCAAGGCAAGGCTTTCAGCGAACTGGGACTTCGTATTTTCAAGCCGAAAGACTGGAATCACGTCCGTGTGGAGGCCTTCGGGGATTCGATCAAGACCTGGCTCAATGGCACGCCGTGCGCGGACATCAAGGACGGGTTGACGCCGCGCGGGTTTATCGCGTTGCAGGTTCACGGCATTAAGAACGACCAAGGGCGGGAAGGGGCCCAAGTCCGCTGGCGGAATCTCCGCATCCAGGAAGGAGCCCCGGCCGGCGCTGGCGTTGGGGCGATGAACACCTTGACCGAATCGGAAAAGTCCGCCGGTTGGCGTTTGCTCTGGGATGGCAAAACCACCGCGGGTTGGCGCAGCGTCAAGGACGAAACGTTCCCGGCCAATAAATGGGAAATCGCGGCGGGTGTGCTCACGGTGCGGGCGGCCAACGATCCCCTGTCCGTGGGCGGCGGCAGTATTATTACCCGCGAACGGTTCACCAGTTTTGAACTCGTCGCTGATTTCAAGCTCACGCCCGGCGCGAACAGCGGCATCAAGTATTTCGTCCAATCGAACTTGGATCCGGAAAATCGGACCGGTGCCGGCCCCTCCGTGGGCTGCGAGTACCAGTTGCTCGATGACGAACGGCATCCCGACGCCAAACTCGGGCGCGACGGTGACCGTAAGCTCGGCGCGCTCTACGACCTGTTCGCCCCAGCGGTCGCCACGCCGCCGAACCCAGTTGGCGAGTGGAACACGGCGCGCATTGTCGTGCAGGGCAAGCACGTCGAACACTGGCTCAACAGCCAAAAAGTCTTGGAATACGAGCGTGGCTCGACGCCCTTTCGCACCGCCGTCGCGCGGAGCAAATTCAAAAACATTGCCACCTTTGGCGAATGGCCGGAGGGGCATATCCTCCTGCAAGAACACGGAGACCAGGTTCACTTTCGGAATATCAAGATCCGTGTCCTGCCGGCGAATTGAGTCCCCGCCGCGAACAAGTTCCGGCCCTGCACGGACCGGTGGTCAGCGCAGCGCGCCGACCCTACCATGGCCCATGCGGTCCCGCACTTCTCAGTTGCAGTTGTCCTGACCCGCGGGCGTGAATTTGTTGACCCGCCCCGGTTTTCGGCAATCCTTGATCACTCTGAAATGAAAGCATGCGCCGTTATTCTGTTTGCAGTGTTTTCCGTTGCTACGGCCGGCTTCAGTAGTCCGGCCCCGACAAACCGCACGACGGTCGCACGGTTCATCGTGTTCAACTTCGGTGGCAATGTCAGGGCGCAGGACTTTGCGGATATTTCCCAGGCTTTTACCAACTCGACCGAACAAACCATCGCGGTCGGCGTCGGTTCTATTTTCAGTTACTTGCGCGCTTCGTCGGCGTCGGTCGAGCAGGATTTGCGGGACTTTTTGCGCTTGTCCGAGTTGCACGATCTGCCCGTCGTCGTCCAACTCGACGGGGAACAATGGTGGGAGGCGCGGCCGGATTTGTGGAATTGGTGGGACGAATCCAAACCCGGTTACAACCCTTCAAACCGTTTCAACGTGGAATGGGGCGGTTGGCAGCCGGCGGACGCGGTGCGCATCGCATGGCGGGATTGGGGCCGCATCATCCGCGTCCTGCCGCCGCCCAACCTGATGAGTCCCACCTATCGCGCAGCCTGTCATGCCGAAATGACACGACTGGTCCCGGTGATTCTCGATTGGTGGCGCGATTTGCCCGCCGCGAAGCGCTGGCTCTTGATCGGCATCAAGCTGGGTTGGGAAAGCGCTATCGGCGTCAATGCCTGGTATTATCCCGACGGCAACAAGCTGGCCGAGCAGCCGGCGTCCAATGATCCCACCAACGGCGTGCAGGGCAGCTTGGTCCCGGCGCGCGGGGTCGCCCAGATTGGCTACGCGGCCGTCCAGACGGCCGGTCTGCGAGCGGAAGGAGGAATTACCGAAGCCGATCTCGCCGAAGTCGTCCGCCGCCATCTGGAAGACCTCAGTCGTGCCGCGGCAAATCTCGGCGTGCCTCGCGAAAAACTCTTCACGCACAGTGGCGGATGGAAAGAGAACGAACTGCTGTACGGCGCCGCCGTAAATCAATTCAGTTGTCCAGGCTGGAGTTTCTATCGCCACGCCGCTGACCCGCGCCAGGACGTCGGCGTGCAAGCGGCCTTGTCCCGCAGCGACGCGCCGTATTGGGCGGCGGTGGAATGGTTATATCAGGGCCGGAATGAAATTGCGCCGTGGAGTCAGGCCTTGGAAAACGTACTCCGCGAGCCGCGCTGCCGCTTTCTCTGCATCTACAACTGGGAAAACATTCGGCAAAATCAAACCGCGCAGGCAGCAGTGCGCCAGGTGTTGGCGCGTTCCCGAACCGTACCGAAATGAATTGACCACCAACCGCCCGGGATCAGAGCCGACGCGCCGGCGAAAAATCTATGGTCGCTGGTGGCCAATGAATCCTTCCACCATTGAAACGTTGCGGTTGATCTCTGGAAACCGGGCACGTAAAACAATGCATGTGAATACAAAACCGATCCTTCTCGCCACCACCCTCTTCCTTGCCACCGGGCTGGCCGGGCTGGCTCAACCCCAACCCGCCGTCGCTTCGGGGCAGGAGGCAAAAACCTTTGAAAAGAAAATCACCGTTACCGCCAAGCTGGAATATTTATTGTCCCTGCCCGCCGACTACGGCAAATCGCGAAAATCCTGGCCCCTGGTGCTCTTCCTGCACGGATCAGGCGAGTCGGGCAGCGACCTGAACAAGGTCAAAGTCCACGGCCCGCCCAAGCTCGTTGATGCCAACGGCCCCTTCCCGTTCATTCTGGTCTCGCCACAGAGTCCCGGGCGTGGCTGGAATCCCGAAGTGCTCGATGCGTTGCTGGATTCGGTTATCAAGAAGTATCGGGTGGACAAAGACCGGGTGTATTTAACCGGCCTGAGCATGGGCGGCTACGGCGCCTGGGCGCTGGCGGCGGCGTATCCGGGAAAGTTTGCCGCCCTGGCGCCCATCTGCGGCGGCGGCAATCCGGCGGATGCAGGCAAACTGGCCCGGCTTCCCATCTGGGTCTTTCACGGCGCGAGGGATTCCACCGTACCACCCCGGCGTTCGGAGGAGATGGTCGAAGCGCTTCAGGCTGCGGGCGGCAATCCGAAGTTCACCCTCTACCCCGAGGCAGGCCACGACTCCTGGACGGCGACCTACGACAACCCGGAGTTTTACACCTGGCTGCTGGCACAAAAGCGGACCCGGCGCTAACCGCTTTGAACGGGCGAAGTTGACCGGCACGGGGAATCAACGGGGGCTCAGTTGAACCCCTCGTGGTATCGTTTGCGCTTGGCCGTGTCGTTGTTAATCAATGCGGGCAAGGCCGCACACGATCACCCCAGCCAGGCCCCCAAATCGGCGCAAGTCCGGTCAATGGAACAGAACCTCTGCGGGCACAATCTGCTTCGCAAGCTTGTCGCTCCTCCACGAGAACTTGCAGCCGGCATCAATATCCTTCTCGAAGAATTCAACCTTGAGCGCGTGATCCCCGGCGGTCAGCTCAATATTGCCGGCGACTTCCTCCATCCCGTGCGCGCCCCCGTTGTCCACCACCTGTTTGCCGTCAATGAAAAGCCGCGAACCGTCATCCGAATCGAGGAAGAGAGTGTATTGGCCATCGGTGGGGATGCAGATCGTCCCGGTCCAACGGATAAAAAAGAAGTCCTTAAATTCAGTACCGGGCCAGTTGTCCTGCGTGCTTTCGAAATTGATGGTTTTGTCCACGCGCTTGAGGTCGGGCGCCTTGCTGGCTGGAAAATCCGGGAAATCCTCCGTGCCCTCCTCCGTCCGGTAGTACTCCGCCAGCAGTCCCGGCTCCCCACCGGCCGCTTTGTGGAATAAGACGCTGGCCGGGACCACGGCCTTCGCCTGGCCGGCCGTTTCCCAGGACAGGATGCAGCCCGCTTCTTCCTCGGCGTCGAAAAACTCGAGCTTGAGTTCGTGGTCGCCGGCCTTGAGTTCGACGCGTCCCGACATTTCCGTCATGTCATGGGTCCCGCTGTGGTCAACAACTTCTTTGCCATCAATGGAAAGCCGGGAGCCATCGTCCGACTCCAGGAAGAAGGTGTACTTACCGTCCTTCGGGATGCGGATGACACCGGTCCAGTTTACATAAAAATTGTCCACCAGCTTGGTGCCCGGAAACGCCTCCAGCGTGCTGGCGAAATTGACCTCCTTGTCCACCCGTTCGACCGATGGTTTTTGCCCCGCCGGGAGGCTCGGGAAATCATCCAGCGAGCCGGGCATTTGATAATACCGACCGACCACGCCGGGTTGCAGCCTGTCGCCGGCGATAACGGTGACGGTGGTGAGCGTGGCAACCAAGAGGAACGTTTGCTTGAGGTTCATAACCGGTATGTGGGTTGATGTCTTCGCTGGCGCCGGGGCGAGGCGATGGCATCAGCGGCGGCGGTAGCGGTGGATAGCTGACTGAAATGTTGGCGGAGATGCAACAACGATCTTACACAATGAACTTGCCCCTGGAAATGCTCGACGCCGGCACGGCCATTTGGCGATTGTGAAAGCGTCGTCGCCCAGTCGCTGGCCAGCCGGGCAGCCGCAGCTTGCGCCGGGAAAGCGCGCCTTTACGGCTTCCCCGCCGCCCATACCAACGTGGCCACGGACCGAGCGGTCAGCGCGACTGTCACGGTTCGGCCGTCCCACGCGAGGGTGAAGAGTTTCCGTTGAGCCGTGGGGTTCACCACCACGAGCACGATGGCGCCGTCCGGATTGCGAAAGGCCACGTTGGCGAAGTTGCGGCTGCCAGCGGTGCTGTTCACGCGCACGGCGCCGCGTTGAATGAACTTCATGAACTGGCCGTAGAGAAAGAAATCAAAATGCTCGGTGGGCTGCCGCGTTTTTGGGTCGAGGGTGATGAGGGTGCGGCTCGCGTCGAACGGGCCGTTGTTGGGCTTGCCCTGGTCATCGAGAATCGTGACCCACCCATTGTAGGCCACCGCGTGGTTACGGAGTTTTTCGATTAATTTCACCCCGCCTTTGATCCCGAAGATCGAACCTTCGGTGAAGTAAATCGGGACGGTTGGGAACTCCTGATGGAACAGACTCATGCCGGACGGATCGCCTGCATAACCGTGAAACGCCACGCCATTGACAAAGGCCGCCGCCCGGGGGTCGCTCAGAATTGTGCGGGGATAGGCAAGGCCGGGATCATCGCCCGTTGCCTTCACGTTGTAGTTGTGGTCGTAGCACCAGATTTTCGTGTTTAACCCTGCCCGGCGCAAGGCCGGCCCCAGGTGGTCCCGGATGAAGTCGCACTCCTGCGCGCCGGTCCAGTGACAGGAGGGATACTGCCACTTGGAATTTTTCTCCTGCGCGCGGTCGACGCCCGGTTCGTTCTGGATGGTCACCGCGTAAATCGGGATGCCCTCCGCCGCATAGGCGCGGATAAATTTCACGAAATACTCGGCATACGCCGGATACCAGCGAGGCAACAGCTGACCGCCAATTATCGTGCGGTTGCTTTTCATCCAACCGGGCGGACTCCACGGCGAAGCGAAGAACAGCAGTTCCGGGTTTTTTGCCCGCGCCAGTTTCAGTACGGGCAGAATGTAGGTGCGGTCTTTCTCGATGGAAAAATGTTTCAGCTCTGGGTCGGTTTCGCCGGGGGGCAGGTCGTTGTAGGAATACCACGGGTCGCCGGTGAAATCCGGCGTGCCGATGCAAAGGCGCATCAGGTTCATGCCAATGCCGGCGCTGGGGCTGACCAGGCGCTCGAGGGTTCGCTCGCGGTCAGCGGCCGACATTCGCCAAAGATTCGAACACGTGGCAGGTTCGAGCGATGAACCCAAGCCGAGCATCGTTTGAAACGTGACGGTCGGATTGATTTCGATGCGCGGCGCTTTTAGGCTCGTCTCCGTCTGCCATGTCAAAACGGGTTGCGCCGCGAGTTGCTGCTTCAGATCCGCGGAACTGATCCACCAGCGGACGGAATCCGCCGTTGCTGCCGCTGCGGGACTGGCCGCAACGGGCCAAGCCAAAGCCGCCGCGGTCAGGCTCAAAAGGGTTCTTCGAGGCCAGCGGTCCAGGAAGTTTGATTGTCGCGTTGTCATTTTCATGCCTCAAGGTTCAACCAAGCGCCGCAGTTTTTCCAAGTCGTCAGCGTTGCGGCCCGGGTCGAAACCAAACGCGTCCTCGAACTCGATCAACGATTGTCGGCGAGCCTTGAGTATGTCAACCAAACCCGAGCGTGACGATGCCACGAAAATGTTCACCGGCCCGCAGCGTTCGGTGAGCCGGATGCCGTTGTCCACATTGGTGAAGGCTACGGGGACGATTCCGTTTGCATGCACGCGCAGGACTTCAGCGGGCGGGCGCAAATACGATGGCAGCGGGAAAGCCAGCGTACATTCGCGCGGTGAACCGAACTTGAAGACCTTCTCCTTCGGGTCGGGGACATAGGCAAGGTCCAGCGCAAAACAGACCGCCCCGCTTGGCCCAGCAACCACGGCGAAGTCCCAATCCGGCTTGCCGTTGGTTATTCGGCGCTCGAACAAATACGCGTCGCCTTCCAGGTAAAAATTCTCAAGTAGTCGGATTTCCCGGCCCACCCGCGTAATCGGCTCGATCAAGTCGGGGAATTTATTCAGGGATTTCAAACTCAGGTTGAACCAGTAGAGGGAGGTGATGCGTTGGGCCAGCGCATGATATGCCTGGGCGCGCAGCTCATCCGGCGTGGGTGAAGTGCGTTTGCGGCCGCCGTAAGTCTCCCAGCCGTCGGATGCTCCCTGCGACCAGTAGGCAATGGGCGCCGGCCGGTTCAATTCGCGCAGGCTGCGGGTCAGGTCGCCAATGGTTTCCAACGGTGCGCCCCAGCGGATGGTTTTGCCATCCCACCGGTCGTACTTTGACCACATGTCAGCCGACGGCGCCGAGACACGGTAGGCGTCGTAGTGCGGAAAGTCACTCAAGCCGGCGTAGTCCCGCCAGATACGCTCCTCGCTGTGCGTCACGGAGGTCGGGAGGCGGGTGACGGAATAGGGTTGCAGTTTCTGCCAGACCTCCTGCGGCGGGACCGGGTGCCCTCCGCCGTATTGTGGTTCGCCGAGAAACTCTGCGGCGTGGATGCGCGGCAACATGGCGTCGGTGTCGTAGGTCGCGAACGGCGTCAACGGGTTGAAGTATTTGAGCGGGTAACGCGCATAGAGATCGGTATCCGTGTAGCCGGGTCTGTTTTGCAGGTGAGCCGTGTTCACGTGCAATCGCTTGAGCGTTTTCAGGAACAACTCGCTCGTGACCGGGTTGACCCAGCCGCCGGAGATATCGAAACGCTCGGGCTTAATGCGCAGATGTGCCCAAAGCGGGAACGGCTTGCCCGCCCGCGGAGCGACTTCAACCTCAACGCCGCAGTAGGTCAACGGCAGCGGCGGGGTCTTGAGCGTGAAGCCGCCTTTGTCATGCGGGGACACGACAGGATTCCACCCGAACCAGACAAGGTTCGTCATCACCGTTTGGGGGAACAATACGCGCGGCAACTTGGAATCGCGCGGCAACCAGAGCCGGCAGGAACGGATCGTGAGCGGCTCGTTCGCCTCGTTGGCCACATGAACCACCATCGTCTCGGGCTGAATGGCGTTCTCAGTCGGCAGGAACGTCACCGCGGAAAGCCAGGCCGTGGGCGCGGCCAGCGTGAGGTTCGTGGACAACCAAGTTCCTTTCTTTGGCCCAAGCTCTAGTGAGATTTGGCCGTCCACTCCCCACGGTAGGGCCCGACCGTTGAAGGTCCACACCGTCAGCGCCCCGGGCGGCAGTTCCAATTGGGTTCCTGGCAGGGCTGCGGGCGTATCATGCCACGCCCACGCTCGGGTATTCAGCAGTTCTGCGGGCGTCTTACCATTGAAACGGAGCGGCGAGTCGGCGCGAATCACCAGCGGCGGTATATGCGAGTCCGTCGCGTGACGGAGAAAAAGTTGGACGCGTGCCCCATCGGCCGGCTTCGGTTCCCGGGCATAGCGCATGGACTCCAACTGGAAGTGCGGCGTGACCGTGAGGCCGATCAACTCGAGCTCAGCGCCCGGAGCACTCGAACCGCCACCCAGTACCACGGAGGCGAGGACGCCCCACCGAGTCAGACGGACTATGGAATCGCGAATCGAGAGGAGCATATCAGACAGCAATGCCGCACAATTCCCATACGGGCTTCGGCCGAGAACCGCAGAGGTTTGCAAATCCAGGTGAGCGACGCGTTGCGTCATGGATTTTGATTTAAATGGAAATTGGAATTCGCTTCAATCGGAACATGGTTCAGACCAGCCGTTCGGTTGACTCGCAAGCGCGGCTGTTCATCCCTGTAATATGCCTTTTGTGAGTAACTCAATTCAGGTATAGGTCCCGTACTAAGCATAAACTAAGCTTGGCCCTGGTCGTCAACCCGCAAGACAATCCTCGGAAAAGGGGAGAATTTCCGCTGGGATGAGGAGAGGGTTTCGGGCTAGAATGCAACCGGCAGCCAAAATTGTAATTCACCAACCAACGGTACCACCCAAATCACCAAGTCATGAACAAATCCAAATCCAACTCGATCAATCGCCGACAGTTTCTCTATGGCGCCGGCGTGGGCGTGGCCATGTTCAGCATTCTACCCGGCTGCGCCACCCGCGGTGGCAGGCGACTTTCGCAGAACGACAAACTCAACGTAGCCGGGATTGGGATCGGCAGCCGGGGCGGGGCGGACGTAGGCGAAGTGGCAGGCCTGGGCGAAAACATTGTGGCGCTGTGCGACGTGGATGAGAATTACGCCGCCAAGGAATTCGCCAAATATCCGAACGCCCGACGCTTCACCGACTATCGTGTGATGCTCGACAAACTGGGCAAGGAGATTGACGGCGTGGTCGTTGGCACGCCGGATCACACGCACGCCGTCATCGCCATGGAAGCCATGCGGCGCGGCAAGCATGTCTATTGCGAAAAACCACTGGCGCACTCGATCCATGAAGTTCGCAAACTCATGGCTGCCGCCAACAAATACAAGGTGGTGACCCAACTTGGCAACCAGGGGCACTCGAGCGATACCATTCGCCGCCTCTGCGAATGGGTTTGGGCGGGTGCCGTCGGGCAGGTCCACACCATTCATGCGGGGTGTGATGCGTTCAAAGAAGTCTATTGTCAGATTCCCAACCTGGAGAAGTTAAATCGAGCCTATGACGTGCCGAAAGGCCTCGATTACGATCTCTGGATTGGGCCGGTGCCGTTTCGCCCCTACACGCCGCTTTGGGTGCCTTGGAATTGGCGCGGTTGGATGCCGTTCGGCGGCGGCGCGATTGGCGATTGGATTTGTCACGTGGTGGATC
>JADLHS010000192.1 GCA_020848635.1 Limisphaerales bacterium | reverse complement strand
GATTTGTCCCTGCGGCCGGTCAAAACTCCAAACCGCCGGTTGACTGGCGGTGGTGACCCCGACGGCGCCGGGATCGAGCAGGACCAGTTCCTCGCTGGCCGGACCACTGGAGCGTCCGGGGTTCGCGGGCGATGAAGCGGCCCAGACAATTTCTCGGTTTAAGGCGACAACCAATATCCCCACACCGATGGGGCGCAGCCCGAGCGGATTGAGCCAATGAGAAACCGCTGAATGACCTGACAACTTTCTTTTCATTTCTGAGTTGTAACTCAGCTTGCCGTGGGGGTGTTAATTGATAAAACTGCCCGCGGCATCGCGGGAATCAATGATATGAATGTTCATCACTTGGAACTGTTCTATTACGTGGCCCGACACGGCGGCATCAGCGAGGCCGTGCGCCACATGCCCTACGGCATCCAGCAGCCCGCCGTCAGCGGGCAGGTGATCCAGTTGGAAGAGTTCCTTGGCGTGACCCTTTTTCACCGGCGCCCGTTCGTGCTGACTCCGCAAGGCAAGGACCTTTACGCCTTCATCAAGCCGTTCTTCGACAACCTCACGCCGATGGCGGAAAAGTTGCGCGGCGGGGTGTCGCAACACCTGCGAATCGCCGCGTCGGAAACCGTGCTGCGCAATTTCCTGCCGGTGGTGCTGCAGGAACTCCGGCAGAAGTTCCCTAAACTGAAAGTGACGTTGCGGGAGGGTTATCACCCACAGGTGGTGACGTGGTTGGTGCAACAGGATATTGATTTATCCCTGGTCCTGTTGGGGGAAAAGCCGCCAGCCGGCGTGAACGCCATCCCGCTGTTCAAACTGCCGCTGGTGTTGCTGGTGCCGAAAGCGAGCCGGCTGAAATCCGCGGAAGAATTGTGGCAGCGGGATCGGATCGAGGAAGCCCTCATCACCGTGCCGAGCAACGAACCCATCCGGCGGGCGTTTCAGGAAGGACTGACGAAACGGAAGGTGGACTGGTTCAGCGGCATCGAGGTGAGCAGCGTGGAAATGGTGCAAACCTACGTCGCGAACGGCTACGGCTTCGGGGTCACGGTGCATTTGCCGAACTGGAAGTTGAACCCCAAAGTAATGGCGCTTGCTTTGGAGGGATTCGACGAGGTGACGTTCGGCATCTTATGGCAGGGGCAACGAACCAGCCTGCTCGAGGCGCTGTTTCAAATCGTTGAACAGACCGCGCGCGGTCTCTTTGCGGGGTAGGCCGACGGGCCGGCGCGGGTCTTTCTCGCGAGCGCCTGGCTCGCCAGCGCTGGAAGAGGAAACCGCGCGGCAAACCAATCACCTCCAAAAGGCTCAATTGTTCTCGTTGGCTCGGAACGCCCCGGTCACTTCCTTGGTGGTCAGGACCCGGCCCCGGTGGAAACTAATTTCATTTAGCTTCCAGCGCGTCAGCAGGAGCGTTTTGTTGGTCTCTGCGGTAAAGCTATAGCCGATCGCGGGGGGCTGAAGGTCGCTCGGCTCGGAAGTCTCCACCTGCTGCACGGTAAATTGCACCAATTCGCACACTATCGCCTCGTAGCCGTCAACCTCCACCGCATCGCCGACACGCAGGTTGGCGGCCTGCGGCGGCGTCATCGGTTGCAACGGATTCAGCGGGGTGAACAGACCCCACTGCTGGTCGCCGGACTTCAAACCGCAAATCAACAACGCCCCGGCCCCGTCTGCGGCGAGCAGTTGATATTCGTGACGCTCGAACACCCGACCCACTTGTGCGATCTCCATGAGGATGTGGCGGCTGATGCGATAGCTCTTCCCGTCCAGCATTCCTTCGCTGCCGAGATTCAGCGGGGACGGAGGCGCGGGCAATTTCACGACCGGCATGGGTTGCCGATTGGTTCGGCATGAGGTGTAACCGGCAAACGCCAAACCTGCCAGCAACACCGCAAGCGCGATCTGCAATATACGTTTTGATCCCGCCTCGGGGTCGGTCGCGAACGAACTCGAAGATAAGAAATTGCTTTCGATTGAAGCCGAATGGAAGTCGCTTAACTGCTGCGAAGAAAGATTAAAGGCCGCGGTCACCGTGCCGCCCGCAAGGTCAACCCCTCGGTAATACTCCACTTCATCGCCGGTCCAACTGACCACCACCATGTCCTTTCCGGCTTGAGCATTGAAATAATGCGCCCCATCGCCGACCTCGACGCCGACCGGCGCTTCGCCTTCGATGTGATAGACGCGCGACTCGTCCACCAACGTAACGCGCAGGTCCGTGCCTTCCAGATTCAGGCGGTCGCCGATGCGGCGCGTGGCAGCGTCAGCCGCCGTCATCGAAAACTCCGGCTCAAACAGGGTGAACATCCGCCATTCGGGACCGCGCTCGCCAACTTCAAACACCAGTGTGACGGATTGTCCGTCATCGGCCACGAGGTTGAACTCGTTCCAGTAATATGTTTCGCCGCCCTCATCCATGCCCATGACAACGCGGCCGGCGACGCGAAAACGACGACCGCTGAAAGTGCCGGCCATGCCGACTTTGATGGGCGTTGGGTTCGCGAAGTTCATGCCGGCGGAAACGGTGTTGGCAGACGGAAAAAATGCGGCACGAATCGGCTCAGATTCCCCGTGATGCGACGGGTGTCCTCCCGGATGCCGAGCCCCGCGGCTTCATGATCAATCATCCAGACGCCGAAGATCGGGTGGTGGCCGTCAAAGTCCGGCAAAGCCGCGAGCGCCTGATAGACGTGGCCTTCGTCGCCATAATCGCCGCCGGTTTCCTCCACCACCACGCCGCCCTCGACCCAAGTGACGTTGCTGCCTTCACGACTGAGCTTCGGTTTGCGAACGTAACGGTTGCCGAGCGGCGCGGCGCGATCGTAGGCAGGTAAGAGATTGGGATGCCCCGGAAAAAGCTCCCACAAAATCGGCAGCAGCCCTTTGTTGCTTAACAGCATTTTCCAGGTCGGTTCAATGAACCGCGTCTGGACCGTTGCAAGATGAACGCCGAACCCTTCGTGCCAGAGCCATTCCCACGGATAAAGTTTGAAGCAGTGGTTTATTGGAGTGTCGTCGAGGTCAACAAAGCTTTTCCGGCGAAGGTCCCAACCGAGGTCTTCGATGTACACCGATTTGTTTTGTACGCCGGCCTGTTCGCAAGTGTCGCGCAAGTAAAGGACGGTCATTTCATCCTCGGAATGGGCCTTGATGCTGCTGAAATGAATCGTCCTGCCCGCCCAGCGCCGCCAGGCTTCGATTAAGCGCTCGTGGATGGAGTTGAACTGGTCAGCCGCGGCACGAGTGTCCTGTAGCCAAAACCATTGCGCCACGGACGCCTCGACTAGGGCCGTAGGGGTGTCGGCATTGTATTCGAGCAGCTTTGGGGGCGTGTGACCATCGTAGCTCAAATCGAACCGCCCATAGAGACTGAAATCGTCGTCGTCCCAAGAGCGGAGAATTGCCGGCACGGCGGGGGCGGGAATGCCGAGCCGCGTCCACCAGGCATTGTCCACGACGGCCTCGGCAGCCTGAATGCACAGTCCATGCAGCGTGTTGGCTGCGGTTTCGAGCGCGCTCACTTCGTCGGCCGTCAATTCGTAGCACGCAGACTCGTCCCAGTACGGCCCGTCCGCGTGCGAGTGATATGTAAGTCCGACCGCCTCGACTTTCGCACGCCAGTCGGTTCGTGGAGGGCACGGGTGTCGTAGCATCAGGACCAGATGGAATGGTTGTGGGAAGTGCTGCCAAATCCGCCGCGCGGAATATCGGTGCGCTGGGCTTCAGCCTGTTGCGCAAACTCGGGCCTCGGCGGGGAAATGTTGGTAATACTCTGATGGGGCGTGTCACCCCATTGTCCGCCGTAGAAGTAACGCTGGTTTTGCGGATCGAAATGGTTGTAGGGCAGCGCATACCACGCGCGAAACGGCGCGTGATAATAGCCGACACCGGGAACATGGAAATTGTTTGTGTAAACATTCTGGGCGCTGAGGGGCGATCTTTGAATCCCCTCCGGCCCGCAACTGGTCAGCGCGCCGGCAGACAAACCACCGATCAACACCAGCCGGATACTGCGGCTCCGTTTCACTTTGACAGCGCGGAAACAACCTCAGCCGATCATCGCCGCGGCCACGATCAGGCATACGCCCAGAATCACGGCGGCTGCAACGATGGCCGCCGCGATATTCTTGTTCTCCAGGATTTCCTTGGTGAGATCCCCGGGCGTGCATTTATCGAGAATCTTGTAGCCGATCACTGCCGCCGCAATCCCCAGTGCGGCAAAGATCAACATGTTGGCGATCGCCTGGCCGAGCGATTGTGGGTGCCAGGTGGGGCTGGCGGTGGTTTCGGCGGTCGCCGCCAACAGCGAAGGGGCGCAGAGCAACAGCGTCGCGACGAGCCGGCAAGCGGCGAGGGGCATTTTCATGATTCTTGCGTTGGTGGACGGCGGCTTTCTGACGCCGGTTTCGGTTCAAGGAAACGCACCGGCGAATCTTCGCGAAGAGTAATCACCCGCCGTTCCCCGGCACAAATAGAAAAGCCGGGTTCGTTGCGAAGCCTGCGCGATGGACAATTCACCCGCAGCGACTATCCTCCGCGCCGATCTATGGCAAACTTAAATTCAGCGAGCTTGGAAACCCCCGCCGCGCTCGGCTACACCATGCCCGCCGAGTGGGAACGACACGAAGCCACCTGGCTTGGCTGGCCGCACAACGAATCCGACTGGCCCGGCAAGCTGGACACCATCCGCTGGGTTTATGGCGAGATGGTGCGGAAGATCGCTCCGGGCGAACGCGTGCGCCTTCTTGTTCGCAGCCGGGCGGAAGCGAAGTTGGCCGGCAGCTACCTGAAGCGCGCGAATTGCGATCTGAAGCAGGTCGAATTCGTGGTGCATCCGACGAATCGCGGATGGACACGCGACAGCGGGCCAATTCATGTGCGAAGGCGGCCGGCGAAAGGCAATAGGCTGAAGTCGGAGACGGCCATCGTTCACTTTCATTTCAATGCGTGGGCCAAGTACCAAGACTGGCAGCTTGATACCCGGGTGCCTGAAACGGCGGCGAAGCTGCTGAAAAAGCGGCTGTTCAATGCCCAGGTCAACGGTCGGAACTTCGTCATCGAAGGCGGTGGCATCGAGGTGAACGGACGGGGCACGCTGCTCACCACGGAGGAATGTTATCAGCACCCGAAGATTCAGGTGCGCAACCCGGGCCTGACCCGAGCCCAATACGACGCGGCCTTCCAGCAATACCTCGGCGTGACGAATATCCTCTGGCTCGTCGCGGGGCCGGTGGGCGACGATACCCACGGGCACATTGACGACATCTGCCGCTTTGTGAATCCAAAGACGCTCGTGCTCATCAAGGAATCAAACCGGCGGGATGTCAACTACCCGCCGCTCGCGGAAAACTGGGATCGCATCAAACATCTTCGACTCGAAGATGGCTCGAGGCCCGAGGTTGTGGCGCTGCCGATGCCGGCGCCGCTTTACCATGGTAAATGGCGGTTGCCGGCCAGCTACGCCAACTTTTACATCTGCAATGCCTGCGTCATCGTTCCGACCTTTAACGATCCGAACGACCGCGTCGCGCTCGGCATTCTCGGTGAATTGTTCAAAGACCGGCCCGTCGTGGGCATCCACGCCGTGGATCTCGTGCTGGGATTTGGTTCGTTACACTGCCTGACCCAGCAACAGCCGATTTAGCCCGGCCCGGTCATTCCCGATCACAGTCGCAGTTGCCACCAGACCATTTTTGGGACCCGAGTTCGACGCAAATGAAGCAATGAGCGAGGCTGGCAAGGGAAGAATGACCCGCACCCGTTCCGGGGCCGTTCATTCCCCTGCCACTCCGCCACGCGCTCTGGGGCGCTGGCCTTTTCTATCCTTTCCTCGCCCGGAGCGCTGTCCTACGCTTCCCGATTAGTTGAGTCCAGAAATTCGCAGTCATGAGCAAAGAGTTCATCCGCATCGGCGGGGCGCGGGAGCATAATCTCAAGAATCTCACGCTCGAAATTCCGCGCGACCAGCTGGTGGTCATCACCGGTCTGAGCGGCAGCGGCAAATCGTCGCTCGCGTTCGACACGATTTACGCCGAGGGCCAGCGCAAATACGTGGAGAGTCTCTCCGCCTACGCGCGGCAGTTCCTCGATCAGATGCAGAAACCGGAAGTGGATTACATCGAGGGTCTGTCGCCGGCTATCGCCATCGAGCAGCGCAGTTCCGGCATGAACCCGCGCTCGACGGTCGCCACCACCACGGAGATTTACGATTACCTCCGCCTGCTCTACGCGCACGTCGGCCAGCCGCATTGCCCGGACACCGGCGTGCCCATTGTCGCGCAAACCACCAGCGACATCGTGGATAAGATCCTCGCGCTGCCACCGAAAACCAAGGTGATGCTGCTCGCACCAGTCGTGCGGGGGCAGAAGGGCGAGTTCCGCGACGTGATTGAGCGATTGCAACGCGAGGGCTTCGTCCGCGCCCGCGTGGATGGAGAGCTGATCGAACTCGGCGACCCGAACGTGCGCGTGAAACTCGACGCGAAACAAACGCACACGATTGAAGCCGTCGTGGACCGGCTCGTGATGGACGACAAGGTGCGCGTGCGGTTGCAGGATTCGGTGGCGACCGCTTTGCAGTGGGGTGAGGGGGTGATATCCACCCTGCATCAGACGCCACTTGAAGCTCGTGGCAGCGGACGCCTGCCCGCTCCAGTTTCAACCGGAAGTCAGAGCCGACTCACGTCGGCTGCTACGGTGGAAGGTTCAAGTGCGCAGTGGATCGCAACCCTGCACTCCAATCGCATGTATTCGCCGGCCACCGGGAAGAGCTACGAGCCGTTTACGCCGAAACACTTTTCTTTTAACGCGCCGTCCGGAGCCTGTCCGGTCTGTCACGGCTTGGGCCAAAAAATGGTGTTCGACGAAAGCCTCGTCGTCCCCGATCCCGACAAATCGCTCGAACAGGGCGCCGTGCTGCCCTGGCGGCGGGGCGGGAAGCGGATGATTGTCTATTACAAGGCGATGTTGCGGGCGATTGCAAGTCACTACGACCAAAGCCTGGAGCAGCCCTACAAGGACTTACCCGCCGATTTTAAGGCGATCATGCTCCATGGCTCGGGGACGGCGGAAATCGAGTTCAGTTTCTGGCGCGCAGGGAAGGCGAGCAAAGTGAAGCGGGTCTTTGAAGGGGTGCTGCCTAACATGGAGCGCCTCTACGCCGAAAGCGAAAGCGAGTTTACCCGCAACCGTCTCAAGGCGTTCATGAGTCCGCAGTTTTGCGATGCGTGCGATGGACGAAGGTTGAAGCCGGAAATCCTGGCGGTGCGGCTGGGCGACGATCTCAAAGCAGGCCCGGCGGCGCGCCCAGTTCCATCTTCCACTGAAAGCAACCGCGACCGGCGCGACGCCGGTCCTGCGCTGCCGGGGCTTTCGATCATGGATGTGTGCGCGCTTTCCGTGGTCAAAGCGGATGAGTTTTTTGCCACGCTCAAACTCACCGAGTTCCAGGCGAAGATCGCGCACGAAGTGATCAAGGAAATCCGGGCACGGCTGGGCTTTTTGAAGAACGTCGGTCTGGGCTACCTCACGCTGAATCGCGAGAGCGGTTCGTTAAGCGGCGGCGAGGCGCAGCGCATCCGGTTGGCGACGCAAATTGGCGCGGGCCTCGTGGGGGTGCTTTATATCCTGGACGAGCCGAGCATCGGTCTGCATCAACGTGACAACGATCGCCTCCTGGTCACGCTCAAGGGGCTGCGCGATTTGGGCAACTCGGTCCTGGTCGTCGAGCACGACGCCGACACCATCCGCCAGGCCGATTACATCCTCGACCTTGGTCCGGGAGCGGGGGTGCGCGGGGGCGAACTCGTGGCGGCGGGCACCTTGCAGGAAGTTTTGGCCAACGAACGCTCGCTCACGGCGCGCTATCTCACGGGGGAACTTGCGGTCCCCCTCCCCAAGGAACGCAAGCCACCGTCGAAGGATCGTGGTTCAATCGAGATCATCGGCGCCCGCGAGAACAACCTGAAGAACGTAAATGCGCAGATTCCAATTGGGTTGTTCACCTGTGTCACCGGCGTGAGCGGTTCGGGCAAGAGCACGCTGGTGGACGATGTATTGCGGCGCGCGCTGATGCGGAAGTTTTACGGGTCCAAGGAAAAACCCGGCGCGCACAAAGAGATCAAGAACTACGAGGGCCTGGAAAAAATCGTGGTGATTGATCAAACGCCGATTGGCCGCACGCCGCGCAGCAATCCGGCGACGTACACCGGCATGTTCAACGCCATTCGCGATCTCTTCGCCCGGCTGCCGGCGGCGAAGATTCGCGGCTACGAAGCGGGCCGGTTCAGTTTCAACGTCAAGGGCGGCCGGTGCGAAAAGTGCCAGGGCGACGGGTTGCTGAAAATCGAGATGCACTTTCTGCCGCCGGTATATGTGACGTGCGAGGCCTGCCACGGCCAGCGCTATAATCGCGAGACCCTTGAAATCGCCTACAAGGGCCTCAACATTGCCGACGCGCTGGACATGACCGTGGACGAAGCTGTGAATTTTTTCCGGGCGGTGCCGAAAATCTTCGATCCGCTGCTCACGCTGGCGGAAGTCGGGCTGGGCTACCTGCGCCTGGGTCAATCGGGCACCACCTTGAGCGGCGGCGAGGCGCAACGCGTGAAGCTCGCCACCGAATTATGCCGCAAACAAACCGGTCGCACCCTCTACATTCTCGACGAACCAACCACGGGGCTGCATTTCCACGACGTGGCCAAGTTGCTCGAAGTCCTCTTCAAGCTCCGCGCATCCGGCAACACGCTGCTGGTGATCGAACACAATCTGGACGTGATCAAGACGGCAGACTGGATCATTGACCTCGGTCCGGAAGGCGGAAATGACGGCGGACGCGTGGTGGTGCAGGGAACGCCCGAGCAGGTGGTGGCTTGTGCGGAGAGCCATACGGGACGGTATCTGAAAAGCGTATTGAGCAGTGGCGGGGCGGCGTGAGGGAGCTTCTTTCCGGATTTCATTCTTTTCCGCCGGTCAACTTCCGGGCTAACCTCCCGCTGATGACGAGGCTGCGACGAATCCTTCTTTGCCTGATACTGCTGGCGCTGGCCGGCGGGCGAGGCGACGCCGCCTTGTTTGGGGGTGAGCACAACGCGTTCGAAGCGGCGGAAAAGTCCTTCAGCCTTGGGGTGTGGGATCGGGCGGAACGCGAGTTTGCGGAGTTCATCGAGAAGTACCCCAAGTCGGAGGGGCGGGCGGCGGCGGTGTCGTTCCAGGCACAGGCGCTGTTCCAGCAGCAGAAATTTGCCGCGGTGGTGGCCCTGCTCAATCGGCACCAGGCCGAGGCCGGGAAACTGGCCGACGAGTATCTCTACTGGATCGGCACGGCGGAATTTCAAAACACAAATTATCCCGGTGCGGCGGCGGCGTTCGGTAAACTCGCGCGGGAATTTCGCGAGTCCTCACGGCGGATGGCGGGCGCGGTCGGGGAAGCAGCGGCCCGGGCGAAACTGGGCGACTGGCCGGCGGTGGTGGCCTTGCTGCAACCCCCGGACAGCGCCTTTCGGCAAATGTCCCCGAGCTTGGGGAAAAGCGAAATGTTCACGCGGGGATTGCTGTTGCTGGCCGAGGCGCACCTGGCGCAAAACCATTTCGCCGAAACCGAGTCGGCGCTCAAAGAGATCAGTGCGGAATTGACCCCGGAGTTGGACTGGCGCCGGCGCTACCTGCTGTGCCAGGCAAAACTCGGCGCCGGGCGCACGGAAGAGGCCGGGAGCGAAAGCGCCGGCCTGTTGACGGCAGCAACGGGCACGGCACGGTTAGACTGGCAGGCGGAGAGCGTGGCGTTCCGGGCGGATGTGCTCGAGCGATTGGGTCGCCGCGCCGAGGCCATGGCGACGCTCAAGACCAACCTCACTGCCAATGTGCCGGTTGCGCGGCAGCGGGACGCGCTCCGCCAGATCACGGCGCTGGCGCTGGCCGAGGGCGAGTTTGCCGTGGCGACCGACACGCTGAATACGTTCGTTCAGCAATTCTCAAATTCACCCGCAGCGGATCTGGCGCTGCTCACGCTGGGCGAGTTGCATCTGAAGCAATCCGCTGTGACCTCGGACACCAATCAGCTTGCCGCCGCATTGGGCTACCTCGACCAACTGATCACGGCATTTACCAACAGCCCGTTTGTTGGCGAGGCACAATTAAATCGGGGGTGGGGTTATTGGCTCGCAGCCAGGCATGCGGAAACCAATACGCCTTTGTATGCGGAAAGCAGCGCCGCTTTTCAAGCCGCGGTGGATCAATTGCCACCCTCGGAAAACCAGGCGGTGGCGCACTTCAAACTGGCGGATGCGGAGTTCGCACAAGGCCATTTTCTCAAGGCGCTGGAAAATTATCGCGCGGTGTTGCCCTTGGCGTCGAACTGGCCACCGGTGAAGGCGGCCCTGAAAACTCCAGCGTTGTATCAATCCCTGCGGGCGAGCCTGATCCTCACGAACCTGGTCGAGGCGGAGGCGGCCATGCGCGGGATTTTGGCGGCCGATCCCCAGAGTGCGGAAGCGGGTGCGGGCGTTTTGTTGGTGGCGCAGGCGTGGGCCGATGCCAACAAGCCGGCGCCGGCGCAACAATTGTTTCGCGAATTCGGGCAAGTGTTTCCAAATTCAACGCTGCAGGCCGAGGTGGATCTGCTCCGGGCCCGGCTGGCGGAGCAGCAGGCGGACTGGACCAATGCTGTGGCAGCCTACGACGAATGGCTGACGCGCTATTCGACGAACGACGCTCGCCTACGGGCGGAGGCGGAGTTTGGTCGCGCGCTGGTGGAATGGCGCGCTGGCAACGAAACCAATGCGCTGGCCCGACTCACCAATTTCGTCGCGCAGTTCCCCACCAACGAACTGTTGGCGGCCCGGGCCCAATGGTGGGTGGCGGATTATTACTTCAACCAGGCTTACTCCAATCAGGCCCAGTTTCAGCCCGCTGAAACCAGCTACAAATTATTGTTTCAGAAATGGCCGCAATCGGAGCTGGCGTTGGAAGCCCTCATGATGGCCGGCCGCGCCGCGATGGGCTGGGGGCGCTACGAGAACGCCTGCGAATATTTTACCAACCTGACCAGCCAGCCCAATTGTCCGGACGCGTTGATGGCCCAGGCGCTGTTTGCCTATGGCGGCGCGCTGACGCGGTTGCCGTCGGGGGACACCAACAAACTCGCCAACTGGGAACAGGCCCGCCGGGTGTTCAAACGAATCGCGGAGTTGTATCCGACTAATCAACAAACGGCGCTGGCATGGGGTGAAATCGGCAATTGCTCGCTGCAACTGGCAACGGAGGACGGGAGTTACTATGCCGCGGCGTCCAATGCTTATCAGCAAGCCATTGTTTCTCCTTTCGCCAGCGGGGCGGCCCGCGGCCAGGCCAAAGTGGGGCTGGGAATGACGCTCGAAAAAATGGCCGAGCTAAAACCGGTGCCGGAAAAGACCCAACTGCTCATTTTGGCGCGCGACCACTATCTGGACGTTGCCCTTCAAACCGGGGCGGCGGCCGATGTATTCTGGCAAAAGGAAGCGGTTCGCAAGGCGCTGAAAGTGCTGGAGGCACTGGAGGATTGGTGCGCCGTGGAAAAACTGTGCGACCAATTGCAGGACAACCGCTTCGCCGCCACCCGGGAGCGGGCGCGGAAGCTTTGCCAGGAGCAGGCCAAACCCGGCATTTGACTCCGTCCGGCGGCTACGTAAGCTTTAATCGGAAATTCAAATGAACGACATCAGCGCCAGCGAATCACCGATCACCCTCACCGCATCCGCGGTGGAGCAGGTGAAATTATTGCAGGGTCAACCGGATCACGCGGGAAAATTCCTGCGCGTCTATGTGGAACAGGGCGGCTGTTCGGGGATGCAATATGGCATGACCTTCGATGAGCAGCGCGAGGGAGATCTGATCAGCGGGTCCGCGACCGTGAAGGTGTTGGTGGACGCGTTCAGTGCCAAATATCTTGGCGGGACGCAGGTGGATTTCAGCGACGAGTTAACGGGGGGCGGTTTCAAACTCAACAATCCGAACGCCAAACAAAGTTGCGGCTGCGGCAAGTCCTTCCAGACCTGAGCCGGCTAAATCAGCCACACCCAGATCCGCGTTGAACGGTAGTTAAGACCGTATTCCGAAGTTGAGTAACGTCAGGCCTCCCGCCGGAGGAGGGCGGGCATCCTGTCGCCCGGAAAATGGCGGCCGGATGGAACAACGGCTTGAACCATTTGCCACCGGCTAAGCAACGCGCGGCATTTTCCGCCGGGTTGGAAGCCGCAGCTCTGCGGCAGGCAAGGATGCACCGCTACCCGGCAGACCACCGGCTACTCCGGGAAGCTTGGCTCTGGATTGCGGAACAGCGTCGCGCAATCAGTCGCGACTCACCGGCCGAAAGGGGCGTCGTCGCTTTGCTTTGCCCCTTCAATCCAAAATGTGCCGGTTCAAAAAGCACGCCGCCTGACCCCGAAGAGTCAGGCGGCGGCGTTTAATCTGAACTGCTGATTTTGTTTACGGGTAGCTCAGCCGGAAATACCCCGAATCCGTTGCGGGCGCAGAGTAAACGTAATGCCCGCTGGATAGCGTGATGCCGGTCGTGACATCCGTCCAAACTGGCGAACTAAGGCTCGGACTGCTTTGTAAGCGGTATGGAATGAATGGCCAGTTCAGCACAACGGAACCGCCCGAAACACTTACCGTGAGCCGCGGTTCGGCCGTGGTTGCCAGGAAATTATCCCATGTGGCGTCGCCCGGAATTACAGGACTGGCCGCATCGTCCCCTTGACTTGCCACGATCAAGCCGACTTGGCCGCTCGGATACATGTTATCCGGATCGTTTGCCGGCAGCCGGATGAGCGGATTGGTGGTATCGGGGAGTTCATAGACCTGTCCCTCGAAGTTGGTGCCACTGCCCATGAAGACGAAGCGATAACTCTTGCCTTTCGTGAGATGCAGACCACTGGGGGCGGTCTCGATCTGGCCAACCGGTGTCTCACCAATGAGTCGTGAAATATCCAAATCGCCGTTGGTTTCCCCGGGCAGTGCGCCGCTGCCTGGCTCCCAACTGAAGAGGTAGCCACCGGTAGTCTGCAGCCCGGGCGTAGTAATGCGCGCCGTAACACCGAAGGCCTGACGCACCGTATCGTCAAAATCAATCAGGTCAGCCGATACATAGAAGTCAGTGTAAACCTCGTTTTTGAGGAAGCTGCCGGCCCGAGCCGGCCCCGCGTCGGGTGCCAATGGGGCCGGAGCCAAGATCCGGTAATGGCCGTCCGGGAAAGTATAGGTCGCCGGCGGCGGGACGCCCGCAGTTGTAAGCGGGTCATAATGCTGCCACGGCGGCGTGGTGTCGTTGCCGTCATTGAAGTTGTCGAAAACGGTCGGCGGCAATGACGGGTAGATCAAGGTCGGGCTGTCACTGGTGGGGACGAAGACCAGATAGTCCAAAACCACGAGCCGGTCGTCCTTCGTAACGGTTCCACCCAGGGTCAACCGTAGGGTTTTGATCCCGGCGAGGCTCACCACAGCGGGAGACGATCCGGACATCAACGGCTCATACTTGTAATTGAGCCGCATGATGTGGTTGTCCACATTAAACGAGCCGAAACGCACCGTCGTCTGGTTGGTGGTCGTGGGATCGCTGGTCACTTGGTCCAAGTACACGGTCGTGTCGCCAAAGCTGGCGCAGCGCAGATAGACATTGTAGTTCGTGGCGGTGAAGTCACGAGTGTAGTTCATCCAGTCCCCAGGTGATGTCAGCCGCACTTGGTACTCCAAAACGCCACCCGTACCCGCAGCAAGGTACTGCGATCGCTGGGTGTCATTGATGCGCTGGGGAGGGAGATTGCCTTGAAAATCAACAATGTCTCCCGCTTCATCACGCGCTAACGTCATATAAGAACCTTGGGTGATCTGAACCTTGTCCTGCGTGCGGTACTCCTGTGTCGCTTCATTGGCCGAACCGGCTGGCCTGAAATAATCAATCCCCTGCACTGCCGCAAAATTACCGAGCCCATCATAGTATCCCGCAGGCAACTGGTTAATTGGAGCGGTGGTTGAATCCACCCCGGAAACCGGAATGGGATTGGAACTGATCCAAAGGCCACTCGGCGTGCCCCCGGTCCCGGAATAGTTGTAGTCTTCGGCTTCCACCGTTTTCACGGGCGACGTTTTGAGAAAGGCATCCGAGAACGTGTCAAACCAGAAGGTGTTGGTCCCCTTCAAACCTGGCACGGTTTCCACCTCGATGCGGGCACTATAAAGGGTATTGGCGACCAGGGGAATGGTCGTGCTGTAGGCGATCGTGGCCGCATCGGCGGACGTGGTGAGCCCGGCACCGGGGGTTGCAAACAGCGCGTTGTTGAGATAAAGCTTGGTCGCACTGTTGTTGAGGAGGTCCGCCGTGAACGTCTGCGCGGTAAAACTGATGCTGCCGCCGGTCGTCGGCTGGAAGTTGCTGAACCGCTTCGCCGGGGTACGGCTGGTGACCTGCGGCACGCCCGTGCCACTATCCGTGAACAGAGAAGGATGGATCGCCGGGGCGATGGCCGTATTCGGATCCGCCGCCGCGGCATAGAAGTTGTCAATGGTGACATCCGTACTGCCCGCGGTATCATCACGGCTGAAGGAAAGCACACCGCATTTGCCGCTGGTGGAAACCACAGGCGAAGGAGAAACCGTATCATCGGCAGAGAACGTGACCAGCGGCTTGGTCAGGTCGTTCAGATCGTAGGCTTGACCGGTGTAGATCGAGCCGACAGCCTTCAGAATAAGGCGGTAGGAATGTCCCGGCTCGAAAGTGATATCTGCCGCGGCAAGAGTTACAGTTTCGAAACCTTCCGTAATGGTGTTGATCTGCAATTGGCCACCTTTACGGTCCCCCGCTTTATCCCCATCCTGGGCCACGTCATAATTGAGGATCATCCCCGTACCGTCAGCCAACCCGCCGGTCCAACGCCCGAGCAAAACGACGGCCTGGTCAACGACCGCCCAATTGACAATATCCAACGCGACATAGAAGTCGGTGTAAACCGGGGTTGACAAGATTGCCTCAGCCGCCGGCGCGGCGTCAGGAATGGGGTGGGCTATAATCTTAAATGCCTTCCCGCTTCCATTGTCTGGAAAGGATTTTACAACCAGAGCGGGATTAAAATTAAGTTCGGTAAAGCCGGTTAAGTTACCGGCGTCGAAGTTGAGCGCTTGGGCATTGGCGCTGGGTTGCCCGCCAAACAGGGCCAACCCGGCCGCCAAGGCGGTGAAACTGCCAATGAGGGAACACGACTTCCGAGGGTGCGGAAGTTGAACACAGGTGGATCTAGCTTGAGGTTTCATATTGAAGTTACAGCTTACTGCTTTGATGGTTATGTATTCACTGGTTTTTACCGGGAATCCCTTGACTGATAATTGATGTCGGATTCACGGTCAAGGGGTTTCTTGATTTTTTCCGAATTAAACATGAAAACAGGGCCGCACGCGACTCAAAAAAGGCCGGGAGTTACCTCCCGGCCTGGCTGGGAATGACGAAGTCGTGGCTACTGAACGCGCACCTGATAGAAACGGCCGGAAACTGCAGCCGTCGGGTCGTTCAACGTCAGATCGCCCCCGTTGCCGGGCACCGGTGCCAGCGGCGTCCAGGATGCATCCGTTATGGAATTCTTATACTCGAGGACGTAGGCGACGCCGGTGTAAGAGTGAAGGGTGCAACTGAATGAGTTGCCCGACTTCGAACTGGTGGCGATGTGCGGCCGGACTTGCTGCCAAGCCAGCACCGGACCGGCGGGATCGCCCACCAGCCAGTTATTGGCCGGGTTATTGCGATCATGCACCCAAAGCTCCACATGCGCACCGCCACCTCGCTCGAACCAGAGCATCTTGAAGGGATAAAGGCCGGGTTGGGCTACGTCGAAGTCAAAAGTGCCATTGAACGTACCGCTGGTTTTCTCGCTCAGGAGCACCGGGCTGGGATCCAAGAAGCCGTTGCCGCTGGAGAGCTGAAACCCGTCATCGCAAATGACGCCGAAGGTATAAGCGCCCGCCGGCAGTTGCAGGAAGGTGTGGATTTCCATCGCTAAATCATTGGGGTCGGGGACTACCGATGGATCAATCCCCGGGAAGTTGGCGTCGTTGGCGAAATTGCCGTCCGTGCCGGTGTTGGTGTCCTTCTGGGTGAAATTGATGACCGAGGCAATGAAGTTGGTGTCCAGGACCACCCACCCCGAAGGCGGGTTGGGTCCGAGTTGAATCAGGGCGCGCGAAAGCGAGTTATCCAAGGTGTTGGTTGGGTCGGCTTGGACCAAGCGCACGTTGAAACCGGGATTGGCCCCGCTGTCGAGCGGCGCGGCATTGGTCGCCGCCAACTGGGT
>JADLHS010000191.1 GCA_020848635.1 Limisphaerales bacterium | reverse complement strand
GACGACGGCTGTTACGTGCTGCTCAAGGAGGTCGTGGATAATGCCATTGATGAATTTATCATGGGCCATGGCAAGGAGGTCGAGATCAAGATCGAGAACAACCGCGTCAGCGTGCGCGATTTCGGGCGCGGCATCCCGCTCGGCAAGGTCGTGGATTGCGTTTCCAAGATCAACACGGGCGCGAAATACAACGACGACGTGTTTCAATTTAGCGTCGGCCTGAATGGTGTCGGCACGAAGGCGGTCAATGCGCTGTCAAAAAACTTTCTCGTGCGCAGTCATCGCGAGGGCGAATTTGCCGAGGCGAGTTTCAAGATCGGCAAGCTGAAGAAGGAAAACTCCGGCAAGACGAAGGAGCCGAACGGCACCTTCATCGAATTTGAGCCGGACGAGGAGATTTTCAAGAACAGCGAGTTCAAGCTGGAGTTCGTCGAGCGGCGGCTGCGGCATTACAGCTACCTGAACACGGGGCTGAAGTTGATTCTCAACACGCCCGGCGTGCAGCCGAAGGTGTTCCAGTCGCGCCACGGCTTGATGGATCTGGTGATGGAAGAGCTCGGTACGGACGGCAGCGAACCGCTTTATTCGCCGCTGCATTACGCGGGCAAGACGCTGGAGTTCTGCTTCACGCACAGCAATTCACGCTACGGCGAGACGTTTTATTCCTTCGTCAACGGCCAATACACCAGCGATGGCGGCACGCACCTGAGCGCGTTCCGCGAAGGGTTGTTGAAAGCGGTGAACGAGTATTGCGGCGGCAAATACGAGGGCGACGACGTGCGCGAATGCATGGTCGGCGCGGTGGCGATTCGCTTGAAAGATCCGATGTTCGAATCGCAGACGAAGAACAAGCTGGGCAACACGGAAATCCGCACCGAACTCGTGAACAATGTGCGCGAGGAGTTGCTGCACTTTTTCCAACGCAACAAGCAGATCGCCGACACGATCATCGCGAAGGTCAAGGACACCGAGGAGTTGCGGAAGGAATTGCAGAACGTGAAGAAGCTCGCGCGCGAACGCGCTAAGGCGATCACGTTGCGGATCCCGCAGTTGAAGGACTGCAAGAATCATTTCGACCAGAAGAAGGAAAAGGGCAAGGGCACGATGGTCTTCATCTGCGAAGGCCAGTCCGCCGCCGGTTCGATCACGAGCTGCCGCGACGTGAACAACCAAGCCGTGTTCGTGCTCAAGGGCAAGCCGCTCAACGTCTGGGATCTCAAGCGCGACGTGATGTACAAGAACGACGAGATGTACAACCTCATGCAGTCGCTCAACGTCGAGGACAACACCGAAGGCTTGCGTTATGACAAGGTCATCCTCGCCACCGACGCGGACGTGGACGGCATGCACATCCGCAATCTGATGATCACGTATTTCTTCCGCTTCTTCGAGCAACTCGTCCACGACGGCCACGTGTATGTGCTGGAGACGCCGTTGTTCCGCGTGCGCAACAAAGCCGAGACGATCTATTGCTATAGCGAGGCGGAACGCGACGCGGCGTCCACGAAGCTCGGCGGCAAGCCCGAGATCACGCGGTTCAAAGGCTTGGGCGAAATCAGCCCGAAAGAATTCGCGCAATTCATCGGCAAGGAGATGCGCTTGAGCAAGGTGGAATACGCGCCGCGCGCCGAGTCCGGTCCGATCTTCAACTTCTACATGGGCAAGAACACACCCGAGCGCAAAGATTACATCATGGACAGCCTCGTCGTGCCGGTGGAGGAGTGAATTGTCCTTTGCCAAACATGAGGCGGCGCGCTAGTTTCTCACTGCCATGAGCACGTTGATTGAGATTCAAGATGCCGTTGCCCAACTACCAAGCAACGAAAAGAAAGCCTTGCAGCTTTGGCTTAATTCTCAAGCCGAGCCGGACATGACTGCCCAAGAAGAGCAACGATTGCTTCGCTCGCTGGATGAAGCCATGCGCGATATTGATGCCGGCAAAGGCGTTTCGATTGACCGATTGGCCGGCGGGAGTTGACCGGCCTGAGATGTTTTCGGACACTTCGGGATGCTTTTATGTCGTGATTTTCGGGGCTTGATATTTGGCGGGCTATTGATCGCTGTGACCGGAGCAGCCCACGCCCAGCGGTATCGTGACGAAAACGATTCGGCTTACCAGCGCCGCCAGGCCGAAGAAGCCAATCGCGCCAACCAGCGCGACATCAACCGCGCGGGCGACGCCTATGCGCCCAATGGCAGCAGCTCCGATGCGTTGCTGAGACAATATCAAAATCAATGGCGCAATCAGGCGGAACAGGAAAAGGCCAATCGCGCCGAAGCCGCCCGCGCTGCCGAGGCTGCCCGCGCCCGCGCCGCCGCCCTCCAAGCCGAAGCCGCGCGCATCGGCGAGATTCGCGCCACGCGCATCGAGTATCGCATCGGCACGGCCATGAACGATGCGATGCTGTTCGAAACCGGTGAGGACCTCGCCCATCTCGCATTGTTCTCCCTCTGGTTTCCCCAAAAGGCGGAACAGTTGGAGGCGTGGAAATTTCTCGGTCAGTTCGGGCCGGGCGATCGGTTTAACGTCAGCATGGCGGCGTTGGAAGCGGCTTTCGCCCGCGGCAGCCGGACTGCTCCGTGGCTGGCGGCGGCGTTGGATGGCGAACAGGCCTGGGGCGGACCGCCGGGCACCACGTGGTGGCTGTTGCTCAAGGCCAATCAGGCGCCGCCGGTGGGCAAAGATCCGATGGAAGATGTGCGCGACTCGGATTGGATATTTCGCGGCCACATCAACTGGCTCGACGCGCAGTTTTCCGACACCCCGCCGGGCGTGTTCCGTTTTACCAATCCCAAAGAACCCACTTGCGATTATCACTCTCCGCAGCAGGTGGAAACTCTCGGGCGGCAGGGTTCCCTCGCCCACCTCGCGCTCGCGACCGCAGGGCACGGCGGTTATCTGCCGCTGTATGATCGCGATGGCTGGCGCAAATTCAGCCGCTTCCAGCCGCTGCTCGAGGAATTGCGCTCGCAACATCCCGGCTGGGGACAATTCTTCACCGGCCTGTGGTATCGGGAATTGCGCGGGGTGCGCAATCCCGCCGCCCTCGCCCATTTTCAGCAAGCCGTTGCGGCGGGAGGCCGCGCCGCTAATTTCGCCCAAATCGCCCTGGCCCAAGCGGCTGGATTTCAGAAGCAGCTTCCAGCCATTGCCAAGGACCTCGTCGCCTGGCAGAAAGATCCGCGGAATTTTCGCGACGAAGCACCCCTCAACCTCAGTCGGCTCGCCCACTACCACGTCAGCGGCGAACCGCTCGATGTGGTCAATCCAACGCTGGCCAAACTGCCGGTGGCGGAGCGCGAGCAGGCCGCGTGGGAACTCGCGTTGCGCGCGTGGCGGGATGCTTGCGAGACATTGAATTTCGACGACAAGTCCGCCCGCCAGACGCACTTCGCGGAGTTCGCCACCTTGAAGTTCCTGCATCAAGTTGCCTCCAACCGCACCGATCTCTGGCCGATGCGATTGGTCAACGAATATCCCGACGCGGTCCCGACGGCCGTGCTGCAACAAGCCTTGTCTGCCGAGGCCGCCAAAGTATACGAACTCCTGCTGCAACATCCGTTGAGCGGGGTTTACGCCAACATTGCGCCCGGAAACGCGCGGTTCACCACCAATGGCCTCGCCGCCGAATTGGCCGCCTACCGGGACCAGTTCCCGGTATTGCGCCTGATTGCCCCGGCGCATGTCCGCGCTGATGGCAACCCCGACCTCGCCCTGTTCCAAGCTGACGTCGCCGAGTGTCAGCGCCTTGATTTGCCGCTCCCGATCTGGTGGTTCAACCATCAACTCGCGGAACAGTATAATCCACTCACGCTGGTGCTCACCAAGCGCCTGCTGACGTATCCGCTGTTTCGAGGCGTTGATGCCGATGCGCAATGCCGCGTCCTCACCGATGTGTCCAACTGGTTGAACGAGGTGACGACCTACGATGCCGCCGCGCGCGCGCGCTTGGAGAAAGTCATCCCGCCGGCGTTGCAGGACGATCTGTACGGCAAACTGAAAAATTTCCCGAAGGACGCGCTGGAATTTGGCACTGACCTGCTCGCCCTCGCCAACGGGCAACCGGTGCACGCCACCGCTCCGTGGCCGGTGGATCAATTCACGCCCGCCAACGTCGCCCGCGCCGCACATCTCATCAACGCCAGCCTCGGCCAGCTCGGCGCGAAATCCACCGCGCTGCCCGACGCCCATCCCAGCGTCGTCTGGGTGAGAAGCGCCGCTGCGACAAATGACGCCCTCGCGCTCTGGGTCTGGCACAATCGGCTCGAAACCCAACACGCGCCCGCTGCGGCCGATTATTTCAAACGCGCCGCGCTCGCCGGACATGAGCCCGCTTTCGCGCTGTTCTTTTCCGAGACTAACCTGCTGGCGCACCCGGACCGGGAAACCGACCTTTGGAATCAGCTCGCCGGGCGACCCGACCTTGGCCTGCGGTTGCTCCTCCGCGCCGAGGCCACCTGCGAGAAGGAACTGCCCGCAGGCTATGACCCTGACACCGAAAAGCCGCGGCCGCAGGGTGACGCGTTGAAAGTCATCGCCCAACTCGACCGGCTCACGGCCGCGAAAATTCCCAGCCTGAACATTGCGGGGCGACTGCTCGAGCCGCTGCCCAGATTCACTGTGCCTCCAGATTTGGCGGCAGAAGTGGCGGCAGACCTGGACCGCTCCGAACTCCTGTGGGTGAAAGACCGCACCGTCCGCGCCAAGGCCTTCAGCGCCGCCGCCCGCCACATCCAGCAAACCATGTTTTATCCCGGCATCGGCGACTTCCAACTCGTGCGCAAAGCCATGGAGTACCTGCCGAACCTGAACTTCATCCGCGGCGGCGAAACGACTTATCCCGAAGCCGAAACCACCTTGGCTGAAATCATCGCCCGCTGGCCCGGCCCGAAAGACTCCGCCTGGACCAATGAAATTGCCGGACTCTGGCAGGTCCTCGCCGTGCAGCACCGCGATCGCAAAGCCGAAGCCACGAGCCTGCGTTGTTTCCAACACGCCGTCGCGTGGTCCGATTCCGAATACATCTGGAGCGGTTATTTCCTCAGTGCCGTCGCCAACCAATCCGGCGGCGACATTTGCAAAGCCGCGCCATTCCAATTGCGGCGCAGCAATGATGATTTGTTGAACGATTCGCCCATCCTGCTGACGACCGTCGGCGAAGTGCTCGCGGGTCCGTATGGTTTGCCACGCGATGAAGCCCGCTTGAAAGCCATTGCACAATTGCTGACCGAAAACACCGGCGGCGTGCCCGATGCCCTTGCCGCCTACGCCACCCCGACGCCAATTCCGCCCGCCGGCACGCCCGCTTGGGAATCCTTGATCCGCACTCAAATCCGGCGCTTTAACGGCCAGCAGCAACCCCCGCATAGCGCCAAGTTCGGCTGGGAACTGGCGCGCCACGCCCTCGATCTCCCTGCAACCAACTCGACTGATGCGCTGCTTCTGCCGTATCAAATGCTGTTCCGTCTGGCCGAGGATTATCATCATGCCGACGCCACAGCGGTGCTGGATCGGGTGGAGAAATCGGGTTCGCCCGAACAACGCGCCCGCCGCGCCTGCGGGAATTACTGGGCCGTCGAACCCTTCAACGGCGCGGATTTGTTTGTTGCCAAAGCCAAAGCTGGTGAGGTGTGGGCGATCCGGGCGCTGGAATTGTGGATTCTGTGGGACAAACTGCCAAAGGATGCCATCGAAGCGAACTATCTGAAGGAATTTCCAAGCGTCAAGACTGTCGCAGTGGAACAATGGCTGCGGGAGAACTGACGCGAGAAAGTGGCTGGCGGAAGGCCGCAGATCACGCAGTCCAAGGGTCTGGGCGAAATCCATCCGAAGGAATTCGCGCAATTCATCGGCGGCGCCTGAGCAAAGTGGAATACGCGCCGCGCGCCGAGTCCGGCCCGATCTTCAATTTTCAGAGCCTGATTGAAAACTACGAGAGGTGCTGCGGCTTGGGATTTTGGGTTTGGGCAAGGCGGCGAAGAAGGAGCACCACTCGTGGTTTTGAATCAAGCTCTCACCTGGGCAAGAACACGCCCGAGCGCAAAGACAACATCATGGACAAGCTCGTCGTGCCGGTGGAGGAGTGCGGTGCTGCAGCGAGTTGGCAACCGTGAGCACGAGCCAGATCCTCCCGCCCGAGTCAGGGATTGGGCGCACTGGCCACGCGATAGAATCGCGACGGGCCAGTGCCGGGAAGCGCCTTGCAGATTTGCGAACCATCACCCACAACCAGGCCGCCGATGGTCTGCCATGATCCGGAACTCAGATTCGTCCGTGACTCGAGCAGGTAAATCTGATTCGGAACCGACGGCCAGCAAACCGTGACCGTCTCCGGACTGGTGACTTCCAATGTCAGGGTGGGGACCGCATTGCTAACAGCCTGCAACTCTTGCTTGTGCTGTCGGTTCGAGCGCGACAAACCGAGAGCTTGCGCTACTCCCTGGTCATTAGCGGCCATCCAAAGATCGCCGTTGACTGCTCCGTTCTCGAAGTAACTCTGCGCGGCGATTCCTTCCGCCCTCCGCGCTGCTCGAGCTCGAGACTGCCGGCGGCTGCCGGTTGGTCCTACGCTTTGGTCAGCACTTTTTCGAGAAGTTGATTGAGCCGGGTCAACATCGTGCGTGGGTCTTCCAACAACCCAGCCGCGACACGCGCGTTGTCGAGAATCTGTTCCGCAACACTTGCCGCCAGCGGCCCGTCCTGCAGTCGCATCACCTCCAATCGCGCCATGATGGGATGCGCGGGATTGATTTCCAGATCGTGCTTTACGGGGGCGGCAGTTTCCGCGTCCTGCTTCATCGCCTTCATCATGCGCCGCATGCTCGCCGTCATGAATTTGTCCGCGTCCACCACCACCGCCGGGCTTTCGACCAACCGCTGCGAGACGCGTACTTCGCCAACCTTGTCGCCCAGCGTTTCCTTGAGCCATTGCGCGAGTGATTTGGCTGCGGCTTCCGGCAGCGCGCCGGCCTTCTTGGTTTCAAGGAGATTGAGCTCCGCCTTCTCGGCCAGTTTCAGCGTTTTGCCGTCGAAGGTGTGCAGATGTTCCATTACGAACTCGTCCCACGGATCGTAGAGGAACAGCACTTCCCACTTCCGCTCGCGGAACACCTCGAAGTACGGGCTGCTCTCCGCCGCGGCGCGGTTCGGCGTGAGCAGGCAATAGATATCCTTCTGCTCGGACGGCATCCGTTTCACGTAATCCGCGAGGGACGCCAGCTTGCCTTTGTCCAGCGCTGACGATTCGAAGCGCAGCAATTTGCCCAGCGCCTCCTTGTGCGTGAAGTCGGTCACGACGCCTTCCTTGAGAAAGCGCTGATACTCCGCGTAAAACTTCTCATAGGCTGCGGCTTCCTTCTCCGATTGTTCGTCGAGGAATTTCAGGAGCCGTCCCGTGAGCACCTTGTTCAACTTCTGCATCAGCGACGTGTCCTGCATCGTCTCGCGCGAGATGTTGAGCGGCAGGTCCTCGCTGTCCACCACCCCCTTGAGGAAGCGCAGCCAGTCCGGGAACAAACCCTTGGCCTTCGCCTGGATCAGCACCTTGCGGCAATAGAGATTCACCTCCGAATCCATCCGCCCCATGCCCATGGACTCAAAATTGCGCCCCGGCACGAACAGCAGCGCCTGAATGGCGAGCGGCGCATCTGCCGAAAAATGCAGCCGGAATAGCGGCTGGTCATGATCGTGCCCGACGAAGGTGTAAAACTCGTTGTATTCCTCCGCTTTGATCTCCTGCTTGCTCCGCGTCCAGATGGCTTGAATGGTGTTGAGCCGCTTGCCGTTTAGCTCGATCGGGAAGGGCACGAAACTCGAATACCGTTGGACGATCCGCTCAACGTTGTCCGCCTGGGCAAACGCCTTCGCGTCGTCTTTGAGTTCCAAAGTGATCTTGGTGCCGCGCGGCAGGTCCGGGGCGGGTGTGAGTTCGTAACCGCCGCCGCCTTCGCTCGTCCATTGCCAGCCCGGTTCCTCCGGCACGAAGGAACGGCTCAGCACCGTAACGCGTTTCGCCACCATGAACGCCGAGTAAAAGCCCACGCCGAACTGGCCAATCAAGCCGACGTCCGGCTTCTTCTCCTCCGCGAGTTGCTTCAGATACGCTTTCGTGCCCGAATGCGCGATGGTGCCGAGGTTTTCAACCAGCTCCCCGTGCGTCATGCCGAGGCCGGTGTCGGCGATCGTGATGGTGCCCGCCTTGTCATCCGTGGACACCGCGATGGCCGGTGCGATGTCCGATTGGTGGGCAGCGCCACCGGATGATTGATGGAACCTCAGTTTTTCGCACGCATCCGCCGCGTTGGAAATCAATTCGCGCACGAAGATTTCTTTGTCCGTGTACAACGAATGAATGACGATATCCAGCAACTGCTGAATCTCGGCCTGGAAATGATGGGACTCGGGTTTGCTCATAAACTTAATTCCATAACGGACTCGCCCTGCCGCCGTCAAGCGGGCAGCGAGCCTGTTTTTTACCATGGTTGGACCCGAAAGAACACAGATTCATTTCGGCGGCAGCGGCCTGACCCGGCGCGTGAGTGGGCAGAAAGATGAAACCGAATTTGCCCAGCACCGTTCTCAAATTTGGGCGTCCCGGCGGGAGCGCGGGAACGGATCGCCCCGACCGCGGAACCCGAGGGGCGTGCCCAGTCGCAGGGTTGCGAGCCCGCTGAGTTGAAATCAAGATCCAGGAAAACCGCGCCGCCGGTGCGTAAGGGGCACGGTAAATCCATTGTTCCCACCTTGCGATTCGAGGCGAGCTCAGGATGCGCTGCCATGAGTCAACGACCCGTTTGGCCTCCGCTCAGTTTTGCCTCCCCGGTGTCTTTTAATTTGAGTCAACTCGATGTTGCCTGCCGAAACTTCTTGGCCCTCGACTTGCCGGGGCGTTGCCGGTAATCTGCGGTCAAATGCTCGAAGCCATTGAAAAACTTCTGATTCTCCAGGATCGCGACCGGAAGATTCGCCGGCTGCAGGCGGAACTAGCGAACATCGAGCCGGAACGCCAGACCCTCAAAATCAAGTTCACCACCGCCCAGACCCAGCTCGACCACGGGAAGCAACGCATCAAGCAGATCGAATCCGAACGGAAGCAACTGGAACTCGAGGTCGAAGGCAAGCAGCAGCAGATCGCGAAGTACGCCAACCAACAGTTGCAGACCCGCAAGAACGAGGAATATCGCGCGCTGGCCCACGAGATCGAGACGTGCAAAGCCGACATCAATCGGATCGAGGATCGGGAAATTGGCCTGATGGAGCAGGCTGAGTTGGCGCAGAAGGAGGTCGCTCGCTTTACCCGGGAGGCGGGCGAGGCGAAGAAACTGGCCGACAGCAACATTGCGCAACTGGGCGAACGCGAGAAGAATTTGCAGCAGGAACTCCTGCAATTGGAGAGTAATCGCTCCCAACTGGCGGCGGCCGTGAATGAAACCGTGCGTGCGCGTTACGAACGGCTGGTGAAGAGCAAAGGCGAAAACGTTCTGGTGGGGGTGCAACACGGCGTGTGTGGCGGTTGCCACATGAAACTGCCCGCGCAGACCCTCGTCGCCTGCCAGGCGGCGCAGGAGCTGGTGAGTTGCACCAATTGTGGCAGGATTCTCTACTACACCCGCGACATGGAACTGGCGGGCACGGATTGAGCCTCGCTCGATTGGGCCAAACGAGCCTTTGACGGGCCGAAGCGCTTGCACTAGGCTGGTTGACGTTAAGCTATGAAAATGCGCGCTTGGAATTACGCAAACTGGGTGGCGGTGCTCCTCGCCATCGGTGTGGTTCCAGCGCACACCGAAGAGCCGGCGCGGCAGCGGGCCATGCCAATCATCTTTTCCGAACCAAATTCGGATACCGTCTCTTCGAACCTCAACCAACTGGACCTGAAGGCTGCGCCGTTCAAAGGGCTCGAATCGGAATTGAAGAAGCCCTTCGAAATCTTTAACTCGGGGCCGTCCGGAGGCCGATTTCATCCGTCCTCGGGCCGGCTCGCGCCCCCAACGGCGCCGGTGGTTAACAACCGGCGAATCAAGGAGTTGATTGATAAGCGCGCGGAGATGAGGTTGCTCGGGCCGGACAGCGGCGACCCTGATCTGGCGGGGGATGACCCGTTCAAGTCACCAGAAGACTCGCTTGATGCTGCGGGGAGAAAGCTCAAGACCCCGCTCGACCGTTACTATAACCGGCTGGACCGTGAACGCTCGGCTGCGACAAACCAGGTGCGGAACACGGATTTGTTCGGGAGCCAGAAGGAATCCGACAGCAAAGACCAATTTGGCCGCGCGTTCCCGGACAAGCCTTTCGGGGGCGATTTCAATGCGTCGGCCAATTCGTTGGGGCGGCTGTCCCCTAATGCGGCCGGAAACAGAGGTTTTTTCTCCGATCAACTGAATCCGAAGAGTTTCAATGAACCCTTGGAGATGCGTCCGAACGGACTGGTCGAGCGCAGTTCCGCCGCCAAGGAATCCCGGCTGGATGAGTTCAAACGCCTGCTCGACCGTCCAGCCTATACGCCGGGCCCAAGTTTCTATTCCCGCAGCCTGCCGGCGACCGGTGCCGCCCAAGCACCGCCACCCGCCTCGCCGTTTCCGACTTGGGGGTCGCCCTCGGTCACCGCCCCGCCCGGCGAGAATTTGACAAGCCGAGCAGGGTTGGTCGGGACTCCTCCCGAACTGCAAGGCTTGCCGAGCTTCGCGGCCACGACACCCAGCCTCAATCCGATTCCGCCACCGGTGGCGCGACCCAAGCAACCCCCGTCAGCGTTCAGTATCCCGAAGCGGCAGTTTTGATCCGGGTTGTGGTTCCTGCGCCACCCGGAAACTTCCATTCCAATCGTCAAAACGGCCCCCCGCTTCCGCAAGCGTCGCCCCGCGATGAATGTCCGCTCTCCGATGACGAACAGATTCCCGCTTGCGACCGCATTCCCCATCAGGATTTTCGCCCGGCTCGCGGGACGGCCGGGTGACTGAAAAACTTCACCGCAGCGAATTTCACGCTTCCCCGCGCGCGGGAAAGTATGCTAAGCCCTGTGGAGTTTTACCGACATGAGCCACCAACGGACAACCTATCGGGCTGGGCGCGGACGCAAACGCTGGGGCCTGCTGCTGGCGCTGGTCGTGGCTTGTGCGGCGCCGGGGCGGGAGCAATCCTACGTCGTAAAGCCCAAGGACACGCTGTCGGGCGTCGCGCAACGCCATGGCCTTTCCGTCAGCCAACTTGCCAATCGCAACGGTATCAGCCACACCGGGCAACTCTACGTCGGGCAGCGGCTTTTGATTCCGGGGACGGCGGCGAGTGACTCCAAGTCCGCCTCGTCACCCCTGGGACCGACGTTGGCAAAGGCCATCAATAATGCACCGGTCAAAGGTGGTCGCTGGCAGGCCATCGTCATCCATCATGCCGCGGTGGATGAAGGCAGCGTGAAATCCCTCGACCGCTATCACCGGGAGCAGCGCCACATGGAAAACGGGCTGGCCTATCACTTTCTCATCGGCAACGGCAATGGGATGGGCGATGGCGAAATCGCCGTGGGCAATCGCTGGAAAAAACAGTTGGATGGCGGCCATCTCCGTAGCGAAGCTCAGAACCAAACTGCCCTGGGCATCTGCCTGATCGGAGATTTTAACAAGCATCCGCCGACGGCCAGACAGTTGCGCAGCCTGGAGGATTTGGTGCGCGCGTTAATGCGGCGTTGTCAGTTGGACGCCGGGGCGGTGAAAACTCACCAGCAGATCAACGTCGTTCACACCCAGTGTCCCGGGAGCAAATTCCCGACCCGCGCTTTCCTCGCCCGGCTGAAGTCGCCGGCCGGTTGAAGCGTCCGGTTCAAGAGTTAAACTTGTTTACCATGTCCAAGCTACACGCTCCCTTTTGCGGATGCTTTCAACGTCGCGGTTTAACGACCGTGCGCTCCGCGTTCTTGCTGCGAGCGCGTGGGTAGAGTGGCTGAGATAGCCGTTTAACGATTAAGAGCGGAGACGCGGGGCGGCGGTTCGTTTCCGCCGACTTGTTCGGCGCGTTTCTCAGTCGGTCTTGAACTGGCATGAATCCAGGAACTCCGCAATGTGCTGCTGACACACCTGACCTCTGTGCATGACAGTGATCGCTTGATAGAAATCATGTCCGACCAAATATCCACGCATGGTGACGACAGCTTGTCCTCGATATTTCTCGAAACTCCACTCTCGGCCTGGGTATCCGCTCAGGGAAACGACATGCTCAGATATGAGGTGACCATCCGCTCCAAGCGCCTGTTTCGCCCCAGCGAAGCATTGCTCTGTGTCTGTCATCGGTATGTTTGTTGGATAGCTATTATGAAGGATGCTGAAGGCAACCGTGGGTGAGATCTCCGATGTGAAAATGGAAATGACGATAGGGCCAGCCGCCGTGTCGTTGGTAACGACAGAAGTGGTAGGCTGCATCGGCATCAATGCAGAGAAGCCGCTCGACTCTGCGGCAACCCTGAACCAGTTCGTCACGCCGCATAGACAACGTCCTTGCTGTTGAGCACCCTTGAGTGCGTCGGGGGTGCGCACACTAGCTCGCTGGTCGCGTTTGTCCCAATTGCGTTGGAGGCGAGCGTCAATGCCGCGAGCTTGGATGAACATTATGCAAGCCGCACTAAAACAAAGAACGCAAGAGCCTATACCGGCGATACGAACAATTCGAGCGCCCCAAATGGTTGGGAGCACACCGGCGAAGCCTCCAACGAGCGCTAACGGGACAGACCAAGAGTCCCACAGATACGACAAAACCGCACCGCCGACAAACCCGGTGATGCTTGCGACTAATCCATATCGTGCGACTCTCGATTTCACTATCGCTGTCATCTGGCCTTTCGTTCTAAGTTCAACAACCCGGCCCGCGAGCGCGTTCGGTTGCAACTGGAGTGCGCTGGCCCGGTTCGCGACGACAGACGGTTAGCTATTACTTCAGAACTGAGAGGGGTCATAAGCATCGCGTCTATCGCGCCAATGAATACCATATCTGTCTCCGCACCGATAAAGCGGATAATAAGCCAGATAAAATGTCCTGTCTGCCAAACTGTTCGGTTTACCGCCGAAATGGTAGTAAGCCAGATTCGCCATGGGATGAATCAATCCCAACTGACGACGGAACGTCCAAGATATGAAATAAGAGGCGCAGACTAACAGGAGAAGCAGCGCCATTCGCCACCATCGGCGGACAAAAACTGAGATGCACGGTGTCGCCATAAGATCGGTGATGCTAGACGTTGAATTTGAAGAGGAGGACATCACCGTCCTTCACGACGTATTCCTTGCCTTCCATGCGATACAGCCCTTTCTCGCGGGCGGCGGCCACGGAGCCGCACTTGATCAAGGCGTCGTAAGCCACCGTCTCGGCCTTGATGAAACCGCGCTCGAAATCAGAGTGGATCACGCCCGCCGCTTTGGGCGCGGTGTCGCCCGCATGAATGGTCCAGGCGCGGACTTCCTTCTCACCGGCCGTGAAATACGTCCGCAACCCGAGCAGATGGTACGTCGCACGAATCAGGGCGCCGATGCCGCTTTCGTCCACGCCGAGTTCCTTGAGAAACGCCGTTGCTTCTTCGGGCGTGAGATCAATCAGGTCGCTCTCAATTTGCGCGCTGATGACGACGGCTTCGCACGCCAGATGGGTTTTCACATATTCACTCACCTTGAGAACGAATGGATTGCTGGCTGCTGTCGCGAGATCCGATTCCTTCACGTTGCAGGCAAAGATCGTGGGCTTGTCGGTCAGCAGGAAGAAAGCTTTGGAAATGACTTTCTCCTCGGGCGTCAGCTTGACGGTGAGCGCGGGTGTGCCGGAGTCGAGCACCGGTTCGAGCTTTTTGAGCACCGCTTCCTCGGCTTGGGCCACCTTGTCGCCACGCTTGGCGTCCTTGGCGACTTTCTCCAGCCGCTTCTTGACCGTTTCGAGATCCGCGAGGACGAGTTCGGTGTTGATGACTTCGATGTCGCACACCGGATCTACCGTGCCCGTAACATGATGAATGTCCGCGTCCTCGAAACAGCGCACGACCTGCACAATGGCGTCCACCTCGCGGATGTGGGTGAGAAACTTGTTGCCCAAGCCTTCGCCTTGTGACGCACCCTTCACCAGGCCGGCGATGTCCACGAACTCGATGGCGGCCGGGATGACGACGGTGGTCTTGGCGATTTTTTGCAGTTCGTACATCCGTGCGTCCGGCACGGTCACGATGCCCACGTTGGGGTCAATGGTGCAAAACGGATAATTCGCCGCCTCCGCCTTGCGGGTGCGGGTGACGGCATTAAACAAAGTGGACTTGCCTACGTTGGGCAGACCGACGATTCCAGCTCTTAGCATAAAAAATTAGCGACATAGGAACGCAGAGAACGCACGCAATTGAAAGAAAATCTTCAAATCTCGTCCGGCAATGGGTGAAAACTTCGAGAGCACCACCAAGAAAGGAATGGCAGTGGCGGAGCTTGAAGATTATGCTGTGCGTTGCCTGAATGGCCCTCGGCAAGACCCGAAATGACCAAGCATTCATTCACCATGGAAAACCAAACGCCCGCCGCCACCCCGAAGCCAGCCCCCGCGCAAACCGAACGACCACCAGCAGCCCAACCCCGAAAGTCAGCTTCTGGAGATTTGCGGAGAACCCTCATGGTTTTCCTCCTCGCGACGCTCTCCGTGATCGCCGCCACCGCGAAAGACCGGCCGCTTTCGCTCCATCCGAATAATCCGCATTACTTTCTCTGGCGCGGCCAGCCCACCGTGCTCATCACGTCGGCCGAGCATTACGGCGCGTTGGTGAACCTGGACTTCGATTACGCGCCGTATCTGAAAGAGCTTGAAGCGCGAAAGCTGAACAGCGCGCGGGTGTTCAGCGGGGCGTATGTTGAGCCGCCTGGCGCTTTCAACATCGCCAAGAACACCCTGGCACCGCTGCCAGGACGATTTATCGCGCCCTGGGCGCGCAGCGGCCAACCAGGCTACGCCAACAGCGGGAACAAGTTCGACCTCACCCGTTGGGACGAGGATTATTTCAAGCGCTTGCGCGATTTTGTGAAGCAGGCCGGCCAGCGCGGGGTGGTGGTGGAGATCGTTCTCTTCTGCCCGTCCTACGAGGAGTCGGACTGGAATCTCTCGCCGCAGAACAGCATCAACAACGTCAACGGCCTCGGCAACGTCGCGCGAACGGATGTGTACACGCTCGACAAGAATGGCGGGCTGCTCACCGTGCAGGAGGCGATGACCCGCAAGCTCGTCACGGAACTGAATGGGTTCGACAATCTCTACTACGAAATCTGTAACGAACCGTACTTCGGCGGGGTGACGATGGAGTGGCAACACCATATCGCCGACGTGATCGTAGCAACGGAGCAGGCTTTGCCCAACCGGCATCTCATTTCGCAGAACATCGCCAACGGCTCGGCGAAGATCACGCACCCGCACCCGGCTATTTCCATTTTCAACTTCCACTACGCCTCGCCGCCGGAGGCCGTCGCCGAGAACTATGAGCTGAACAAGGCGATTGGCGACAACGAGACGGGCTTCCGAGGCACGAATGACACGCACTATCGGATGGAGGCGTGGGGGTTCATTCTCGCGGGCGGCGCACTTTACAACAATCTCGACTACTCGTTTGTGGCCGGACACGAACATGGGGATTTTGTGTATCCCGCGAACCAGCCCGGCGGGGGCAATGCGGAGCTCCGCCGGCAACTGACCGTATTGCGCGACTTCATCCACGCGTTCGACTTCGTGCGCATGAAACCGGACCTGGGCTTTGTCCAGTCCGGCGTGCCGGCCAAGATGCAAGCCAATGCGCTGATGGAAGCCGGCAGACAATACGCCGTCCACTTCTTTGATCACGGAAATTCCGCCCCGCAGTCGTTGTCGCTCACCTTGGTGCTGCCGGGGGGCGATTACGACATCAAATGGGTGGACGTGTTCTCTGGCAAGCCGACCAAGCTCGAACGCGTGAAATCGTCCGGCTCAATCACGATCAACTCGCCGGAGTTTCAGCGGGAGATTGCCTTGAGCATCCGACGATGACACGCGGCTTGAAACGCACCTGAAATGTGCGTCCGCCGCCCCGCAACCCGGACTCCCGTCATCCCACCATCTCTGCAACGCCATTTGCGAAGGCTTCCTTGAGTTTGCCTCGGTTTTCTTCGCCCTTGAAGTTGACTAAAACCCGGCGCTGTTTAACTTGCCTTCGATTCCACGTCGTTGTGACACCGGGATCGTTCGTTTAATCGCATGATAACCAGCAAACTGAATTGTTTATTACGCCCCGCGCTCACGCTTGTCGCGGTGTTCAGCCTGGTGGACGCGTCCCCGGCCGCGAATGTGCCGGCGAAGCTTGATTTCAATCGCGACATCCGCCCGATCCTCTCGGACAACTGCTACGCCTGCCACGGACCGGACGCCGGCAAACGCAAAGCCGGCCTGCGGCTCGATCTCAAGGATGGCGCACTCGCGCCCCTCAAGTCGGGCGAAGTTGCCATCGTTCCCGGTGACCTCGCCAAGAGCGGATTGATCGCTCGCATCACCACCAAGGATGAGGACGACCTGATGCCGCCAGTCAAATCCGGCAAGCGACTCACGGCGCCGCAAATCAATTTGCTGAAACAGTGGATTGCGCAGGGCGCGGACTGGAAGGCGCATTGGTCCTTCATCAAGCCGGAGCGTCCGCCGGTGCCCGCAGTCAAGAGCCAACGCTGGCCGCGCAATCCCATTGATTCCTTTATCCTCGCCCGACTCGACAAAGAACGGTTGCGCCCCGCCAAGGAAGCGGACAAAGCCACGCTCATCCGCCGCGTGACGTTTGACCTGACCGGCCTGCCGCCGACGCTCGCCGAGGTGGATGCATTTCTGGCTGACGCCAAGCCGGATGCTTACGAGCGTCTCGTGGACCGGTTGCTGCAATCGCCGCGTTACGGGGAACACGAGGCGCGTTACTGGCTCGACGTTGCGCGCTACGGCGACACCCACGGGTTGCACCTCGACAACGAGCGCTCCATGTGGCCGTATCGCGATTGGGTCGTGAGCGCGTTCAATCGCAACCAGCCCTTCGACCAGTTCACGACCGAGCAACTGGCCGGGGATCTGTTGCCGGCGCCCACCCGCGAGCAGAAAATCGCCAGCGGTTTCAATCGTTGCAATGTCAGCACCAGTGAGGGCGGCGCGATTGACGATGAGTTTTACGTGCGTTACGCCGTGGACCGCGCGGAGACCACCGCATCCGTTTGGATGGGGCTAACAGTCGGGTGCGCCGTCTGCCACGATCACAAATTTGACCCCATTTCGCAGAAGGAGTTTTACCAGTTCTATGCTTTCTTCAATAACTTCAACGAGAAAGCAATGGACGGCAACGCACTGCTGCCCGCGCCGACGATGAAATTGCCGACGGCGGCACAGGAGGCGAAGCTTGGACAACTCAGCGAATCCATCGTGGCCACGGAAAAGCGGATTCGCGAGGCGGCCGCTAAACTCAAATACACCGAACCTGAGCGCGCCCCGAGCCCGGCTACAAATCAACCCGCCGATTTCGTCTGGGTGGAGGATGATTACCCGAAGGGGGCCAAGGCGGAAGCCAGCGGCGCGGCGGGGGCGTTGAAGTGGGTTGAAAACGAAAAGGTTTACAGCGGCAAAAAGGCGATCGCGCGGACGGATACTGGTCTGGCCCAGGATTTTTTCACCCAGGCTTCGCCACCGTTGATAATCGGCGCGGGGGACACACTGTTCGCCTACGTTTATCTTGATCCAGCGGACCCGCCCAAGGCGATCATGCTTCAATACCACACGAGCGAATGGCTGCACCGCGCTAACTGGGGCGACGAGGACGCGATTGCTTTCGGGGCCAAAGGTACGTCGCAGAAATTGCTCATGGGCGCATTGCCGAAGGCTGGCGAATGGGTGCGGCTGGAAATTGACGCGGGCAAGCTGGGGCTCAAGCCTGGGGCGAAGATTGACGGAATCGCGTTCACACAATTTGGCGGGACGGTTTACTGGGACCGGGTGGGCATCGTTACGGGGACGCTCCAGGAAGATTGGGCGGGCCTCTCGCTGTTGGCGTGGGAACAACAGGAGAAAGCCAAAGATAAACAGGATTTACCCAAAGACGTCGCCGACGCCCTCAAGGCGGACGCGGGCAAGGGCAACGACGCGCAGAAGGGGGCATTGCGCGAATATTACCTGGCGAACATTTACACCCCGGCGCGCACCACCTTCGAGCCGCTGTTGAAGGCGCTGAAAGAGGAGCGAAAGCAGCGGGAGGCGTTGGACAACTCGCTCCCCGCCACCATGATTTCGGAGGAAATGGAAAAGCCCCGGGGCGCTTTCATTCTCAAGCGCGGTCAATACGATCAACGCGGCGAACCGGTGTCGCCCGGCGTGCCGGTCGTGCTGCCGCCGTTGACCTCCAACCGTCCCACGACCAATCGTCTCGATCTTGCGCGGTGGCTCGTCAGCCCGGAACATCCGCTCACGGCACGCGTGAGCGTGAATCGCTTCTGGCAGCAGTTCTTTGGCGTTGGTCTGGTGAAATCTGCCGGCGACTTTGGCGCCCAAGGGGAATGGCCCTCGCATCCTGAATTACTGGACTGGCTCGCATGTGAATTCATGCAGCCATCAGTCGCTCAACCATCGACGCTCAACCATCAACCTCTCGTTGGCTGGGATGTGAAACACTTGCTGCGGTTGATCGTTACGTCCGCGACTTATCGTCAGAATTCGAGTGTCACACCCAAACATTGGCAGGCGGATCCGGCGAACCGCCTGCTCGCTCGCGGGCCGCGCTTCCGGCTCGATGCGGAAATGATCCGCGACAACGCGCTGTTCGTGAGCGGGTTGCTGGTAGAGAAAATGGGCGGGCGCGGGGTGCGGCCGTATCAGCCGTCCGGTATCTGGGAAGCGGTCGGTTACACGTCGAGCAACACGGCCAAGTTCCAGCAGGACCACGGCGAAGCACTTTATCGTCGCAGCCTGTACACCTTTTGGAAACGTACCGCGCCGCCGCCGTATTTGAGCACCTTTGACGCGCCGTCCCGCGAAAAGTATTGCACCCGGCGCGAGCGCACCGACACGCCGTTGCAAGCCTTGGTGACGATGAATGATCCCGCCTACGTCGAAGCCGCCCGCCATCTCAGCGCGCGGATGCTCGAACAAACCGCCAAGGCCGATGACCGCCTGAATTTTGGCTTCCGGCTCGTGACTGCGCGGCAACCGGCGGCAAGTGAACGGATCGTTTTGCAGGGAGCGCTCAGGACTTTTCTCGCCAAATATGAAAGCGACCCGGAGGCCGCGAAGCAGCTCGTCTCCGTCGGTGAATCGCCGGTTAATGAAAAGTTGAATCCGTCCGAGCTTGCTGCCTACACGATGGTCGCCAGCCTGCTGTTGAACCTGGATGAAACGCTTAACAAGAATTAGGCCCTTATGAATCCACCGAACGACCATCTCCACCGCCTCAGCCGTCGCCACTTCTTCAAGGCCACCGGGCTCGCCGCCGGGCGCATTGCCTTGGGAGGATTGATGTTTCCCGAAATCCTGCGCGCGGCGACCAAAGATACGGTGCGGGCGCATCCAGCGCTTCCCGAGTTGCCCCACTTTGCACCCAAGGCGAAACGATTGATCTATCTTTTCATGAACGGCGGGCCGTCGCAGATGGATTTGCTCGACTACAAACCCGGCCTCGAAAAAATCTATGACACCGATTTGCCGGATTCCATCCGGCAAGGCCAGCGTCTGACCACCATGACCAGCGGCCAGACTCGTTTCCCCATCGCACCGTCGAAATACGCCTTCAAGCAATACGGCCAGTCGGGCATCTGGTTCAGCGAGCTTTTGCAGCACACGGCCAAAATCGCGGACGAAATTGCCGTCATCAAATCTATCCATACGGAAGCCATTAATCACGACCCGGCAGTCACCTATATCCAGACCGGCAACCAGATTCCGGGCAAGCCCAGCCTCGGCTCCTGGCTTTCGTACGGGCTCGGGAGCGAGTGCGACAATCTGCCGGCCTTCGTTGTTATGACCCCGAGTTGGTCGGCGAAGCGCGACGCGCAGGCGCTCTACCAACGCTTGTGGGAAGCGGGATTTTTGCCGACGAAGCATTCGGGTGTTTCGTTGCGCGCGAAGGGCGATCCGGTGCTTTACCTCAACGACCCGCCCGGCGTGGACCGCGAAACGCGCCGCGACATGCTCGACGCCCTGGGGAAACTGAACACGACTTCGTTCAAACGGTTGGGGGATCCTGAGATTAACACCCGGATCGCACAGTATGAAATGGCATTCCGGATGCAATCGTCCGTGCCAGAACTGACGAATATTTCGAGCGAATCGAAGGCCACACTGGAGCTTTATGGCCCGGAAGTGACCACGCCCGGCACTTTTGCGCACAGTGCCCTGATGGCGCGCCGACTCGCCGAACGCGGCGTCCGCTGCATCGAACTTTTCCACCGCGAATGGGATCATCATGGCGACCTGCCGCGCGACCTGCCATTGCAATGCCGCGACGTGGACCAGGCCTGCTACGGCCTCATTACCGACCTCAAGAGCCGCGGGATGTTGGACGACACGCTCGTGGTGTGGGGCGGTGAATTTGGTCGCACCGTCTATTGCCAGGGGAAACTAACCAAGACCGACTACGGCCGGGACCACCATCCGCGCTGTTTTACCATGTGGATGGCGGGCGGTGGCATCAAAGGCGGAACGGTGTATGGCGAGACTGACGACTTTAGCTACAACATCGTCAAGGACCCGGTGCATATCCGCGACATCAACGCCACCATCCTGCACTGCCTGGGCATTGACCACCACCGGCTTACCTACAAATTCCAGGGACTCGACCAACGGCTGACCGGGGTCGAAGAGGCGAATCCGGTAAAAGGCATTCTGGCCTAGCTCAAAACGCAAACGGGTGTTTGCTGCGCAGCCACAGGACGGTGGCCACAGGGTAAAAAACTGGGGGCTGGTGCGAGCCAGCCCCCAGAAACCAAACCCAGTAGAGAAGAGCGTCAGGCTTGCAGCCCAACACGTATTAGCGGATTTACGGAGGGACTTTCGTTCCCGCGCTGAGGCGTGAACGGTGAGAAATGCAACGCCGTCTCTTTTGGAGTTGAACGTTGCATTTTCATGGCTTGTGGAAAAGCAGGCGATATACCACTCGCGCCCGCCGCTGGATTCCTTCGGCTTTGGAAATAAGTTTGTCTCGTTCACGGACAAGCTTGTCTTTCGCGCCCGCGACTTCGTTCGCGTTGCCCCATTCGTGGGGAAGAAATTCCCGGCACCGCCCCGGTTAGCGCCCGGGGAATTTTTCCAAGTGCGGAATGGCGCCGATGCGCGGATCGACCTCGAATATGACCGTCCCGCGTCGCACGGTGAATTGAGTTTTCCCGGCCTGCGCCGCCGCCGCCAACGTTTCCCACGGCGTCAGATTCCAGCCCGCGAAAGTGTGGCGATAGAAATGCCATGACTCCCGGGTCCCCCGATACGGCCTCAGGGTGGCGTTGATCGGTTTCTTGATCAGGGCTAGTAACTGATTCCAATCCCGATCCAGAGTCAACAAGTGCGGAATAGGCTTGCCCGCTTTCAGTTTGTCCATCGTTCGGGGGT
>JADLHS010000674.1 GCA_020848635.1 Limisphaerales bacterium | reverse complement strand
GTTAGAGCGAGCTCCCCGAAAACAGGACACCCATGTTGACCCACGATCGCAGGGGAGTTCGTCGGGAAAGAATGGGAAAGAAGAAGCCCCGGAGTGGGTCCTGGGCTTTTCGGGAGGTTCTGTCAGGGTGCCTTGGTGGCGGCGAAGGACGGCGTTTGCACTGCAAAATCATCCAGCCACTTGACCAGTTTCGGGTAGCGTTCGCGCCACTTGCCCTCGAAGCGCAGGTCCAGATAGCCCAGCGCGCAGGCCAGCCCGATCTGCGCGACGTCGGGCGTCGGGGTCAGGGCAGGAGGTGAGGGTTCCAGAACGTCGAGCGCCCGGGTGATCTTCTCGTCCTGATAATCAGTCCATTTGGCGAACTGCATTTCTTCGGGCCGCAAGCGCTTTTCGTAAACCTGCAGGAGTGCGGCATCCATGATGCCGTCGGCCAGCGCGTGCATGCGCAGGACTTCCCAGCGGGCCCGGCCTTCGCGGGGGATGATCCTGCCGCCGCCGGCCATGACATCGAGATATTCGAGGATCACCGGCGAATCGAACAGCACCAGACCGTCCTCCAGAATCAGCGCGGGAATTTTCCCAAGCGGGTTCTGCCTGCGGATCGAATCCGCAGGATCGTTGGTGTCGGTCATTTCGATCTTGATGCGATCGCTCAGGCCGAGCACGGCCGCCGCGATCTTTATCTTCCGGCCGAAAGGGGAGGCCGGAGAACTGCGTAAGATAAGCATGAACCCTTATCTTACGCCGATCGCGATCGATCAACTGGCGCTTTGCAGATTTACCGCTTTCGGTCCCTTGCCGCGCTTGTCGGGCTCGATCTCGAACGAAACCCGCTGGCCCTCGTTCAGCGTGCCGAGTCCGGAGCTCATCACCGCGGAAACATGCACGAATACGTCCCTTCCGCCGTCGTCCGGCTTGATGAATCCGTAGCCCTTCTCGGAATTGAAAAACTTCACAGTGCCGCTGTTCGGCATTCACCTTCTCCCCTGCATTACCTCGGCCGCTTGGAGCGGCTCTTTTCTCTTCCCGAGGAAAAGCTAGGACAAAGCTGACGCCTTGAAAAGCATCCGGTCAGGCGAGGGCTTCCACGCGAGCGCCGCCGCGGTTCTTGCCGGCCAGCGCGTGATGCAGTGCGGGAAGAAGTACATCGCATTCTTCCTTCAGCTTCCACGGCGGATTGATCACGAGCAGCCCGCTCGCCTGCAGGGTGCCTTCGCTTTGCGGCGCGCCGACTTCGAGTTCGAGCCGGAGCGCAGGCTTGCCCGTCGCGGCGCGCAAGATCCGGCGGATGGCGGCGTCGGTATCGTGGCGGTTCTTGACCGGATACCAGATGAGATAGATGCCGGTCGCGAAGCGGCGCATCGCTTCCTCGATCCCATCGGCGATATGGCGGAATTCGGCGGTGTCTTCGAACGGCGGATCGATCAGCACCAGGCCCCGCCGCTCCTTCGGCGGCAACAAGGACTTCAGCGCCGTCCAGCCATCGAGCGCGAGCGATTTCGTCCGGCGGTCGCGGCCGACGGACTTCACGAGTGCTGCATGTTCTTCCGGAGGCAATTCGCAGAACACACGCGCGTCCTGCGCACGCGTCAATTCCTGCGCGATCAGCGGAGAGCCGGGATAGGCCGGCGCGTATCTTGCGACCGCATCGAGATAAGGCTGTAAAAGTTCGAGTGCTTTTCCCGTGGGCAGGTTTTCCTGAAGCCGTTTGATGCCGCCGAGAAACTCGGCGGTTGCACTCGCACGCTTGCCGCCAAGATCGTAGCTGCCGGCGCCGGCATGGGTATCGATCACGCGATAGGCGGCATCCTTCGCGTTCATGTGCAGGAGGATGCGCGCGAGGATCGCGTGCTTGACGACATCGGCGAAGTTTCCGGCGTGATAGCCGTCCCG
>JADLHS010000190.1 GCA_020848635.1 Limisphaerales bacterium | reverse complement strand
GTGGCACCTCCTGCTGCAACTTGAGGACGGTACCTACCCATTCAACTTGAATCTCGGTACCGGTGTGGGCTACGTCTTTGTCAACGCCGACTGCACACAGGGTCAGCTATTGTGGCAATGCTGAACTGCAGCGCACCGGATATTGGGCAACGCAGTGGAGAACCACGGAATGATTGCCGAAGGTATTTGGACCCACACGGATTACCAATCGGGCATCGCGATGGTCATGATCGAGACTGCGGACCGGACGTATTCACTGTTCGGCGATAGCCGGATGGTTCGCTATGCCACCGAAGCCTTGGAAGGCGGGCCGGTGTGGTTTGAGACCGAGGACGGCGTGACAGTCGAGGCGATTGGGCCGGTCGGCTGATCGAAAAGACGCTGCCAGTCGCTGCTTGAGCTTCCTGCCCGGCAGTGAGTAATCCACAGATTTTGTGGACCACTCCGCCGCTCCGAGCCACGTTTCCCCACGTCCAGAGTCACCTTCATGGCATTGAGGATGCTCAATCGTTAAAACGGTATAGCGGGTTAAAACTATTTAGCTCGTCCGGTCTTCACCCGCTCCACTTGCGCCATGGCGCTCAATAAGGCGTCATCAGGCAAGGCCGCCAGTAGCTTCAATCCGGCGCGTAGGACCTCGGCCTTGTTCACCGCCACCGCCCGGTTTAAGCAGCGTTGCTGGAGTGCGGCAATCAGCCGGTAATCCGCATCCGGCATGGTGAAGCTGTCGCGAATGACTTTTACAGGCGGGACGGGTGGCGGCGGGACCGGTGGTGGACTGTCAAGCAAAGCCTCGGCCTGAGCAAATCGGCGATCCACGCTGGCGCGTTCACTGTCTATCGACCGGTTCAGCGCGTCTTTCAGGCTGTTCTTAGCCATGCAGCACCGCCAGCACTTCGTCGAGCAGGGCGTCGATTTCCTTAATCGCGACCTTGGCTTCTTTAGGCTGATCCTGCACCACGCCACCAAAAACCGCCGATTGGCGATAAGCGGTGCGTAGCCCGAGGCTGGCGCGTAACTGGGGAATGCCAAAACGCTCCATCGCTTCGAGCGCATCGCGTGATAACGAGGTGGCCTGCACCATGTTAGCCACTAACCGGGCCTGCAATTCCTCGTTGACCGGCGTGACCAAGTCAATCAATTTCTGGATGCCGGTTGCGGCCCATAAATCAGCGGGGGATGGGATAATCGGCACCAGCGCTAGTGGGCTGTTGCAAAAGTTTTGACAGGTAGCAGTGGGTATCCTATGGTGGGGGCTAATAGGAGGAATTCCCATGGCCCACAAATACTTAGTTGATCTCACCGACGAGGAGCAGGGAAACCTGCTCGACGTGATCCGTAAAGGGAAAACGACCGCACGCCGGGTCGCCCGCGCCCATATTTTGCTGCGGGCGGCGGCGGGAGCTTCTGATGAGGAGATCGCCGAAACGCTCCATCTGGGGCTATCGACCGTGCATCGCACCCGCCAGCGTTTTGTGGATGAAGGGTTGACTGCCGCGTTAAGCGAGCGGGGACGGTCCGGTTCGCCGCCGGTCTTGACCGGCAAACAGACGGCTTTTCTGGTGGCCTTGGCCTGTAGTACCCCGCCGGCGGGTCGCCAGCGGTGGACGATGAGACTGTTGGCTGATCGCTTCATTGAATTGCGCCAAATTGAGACGATTTCGCCCAATACCGTCCATCGTGTACTCAAAAAAACGACCTCAAACCGTGGCAACGCCAAGAATGGTGTATTCCCACTGTGAGTCCCGACTATGTCTGGCATCTGGAGGATGTGCTGGACCTGTATGCGGAGCCGGAAAACCCCCGGTATCCCCAAGTCTGTTTTGATGAGAGTCCGGTGCAACTGACCAGTGAAACCCGGCAACCTTTGCCGGCTCAGCCCGGCCAACCCGTGCGCTACGACACCGAATACCAGCGGGAAGGCACCGCCAATCTATTTTTGTTCGTTCAGCCGTTGCGCGGTTGGCGGCACGTCAATGTCACGAGGCAACGAACCCAACAGGACTTTGCCCAGCAAATGCGGTTGCTGGTCGATCAGTACTTTCCCGCGGCGGAACGCATCCGGTTGGTGGTTGACAACCTCAACACCCATACCCCGGCGTCCCTGTACAGGGTCTTTGCGCCGGACGAAGCCCGTCGCATCACCCGCAAGCTGGAATTTCACTACACCCCCAAACATGGCAGTTGGCTCAACATGGCCGAATGTGAATTGGCTGTACTCGCCGGCCAGTGTTTGAATCGCCGCATTTCGACGATCGACACCTTGCGGGAGGAAATCGCCGCTTGGGAAGGCCCACGCAACCAGCGTCAGACTAAAATCCACTGGCAGTTTGGTACCGAGACCGCCCGGGTCAAACTCAAGCGCCTCTATCCATCTGTGGAATCCGCCGAAGATCCGGTCGGACTAGAGGTCTCCTAACCTGTCAAAACTTTTGCAACAGCCCACTAGGTTGCTAATCAGCAAGGCGCTCTGGGGGACCGGGGAATCAATGGCGGGTGGGCAGTCGATCAACAAATAGGCGTAATCGGCAATGAACTTCTTGGCTTCCCGATGCACTTTGCCGCCGGCGGCGCTGAGACTGACCACGCGAGCCGGAAAAGGGTGTTCGTCAAGTGCGGATGCTGCCCAGCGAACGGCGGTGCCTTGCGGGTCGGCGTCAATCACCAAGACGGAGTGGCCGCGTTTGCCCAAGGTGCCCGCTAACTGCATGGTCAACGTGGTTTTTCCGCAACCGCCTTTCTGGTTGACGATGGTGATGATTTTGGCTGTCATGTTTTAACCGTATAAACCGTTAGTTGGGTCTATACGGTTTACTGGCAATAAGGTCCGGTCGTGGTCTCATCCATACTCTACCGTGATGGGCCGCTGGGTTAGGGGTGCCGTACCCAGCGATGTAGCCCGGCCCAGATTCCTTTCGCGCCGTCTACCGCTTGCCAGTGGCCGTCGCCAAGGCTGGGCAGTGGCCGGTTGTTGGTGGACAGGGCAAACACGTTCTTGTTGGCCTGTACGGCTGTTTTCAGCGTGTTGGTGGTGCCGACCGAGGCTTCCTGCGTGAAGATGCCGAAGGTGGTCGGGTGGTCGGTGGCGGTGACGGCGCTGCGGTTGAACAGCCGCTGCTTGAGCGGTGTGGTCAGGTCACCACCGGCGTAATACTCCACAGTTGCGCCGCGTTGTTCAGCGGCTTTGACGCCGACCACATTGGAGCTGCTGAATGCGCCGTCACCGTTCGGACCAAACTGGGCGTTGATCTTGGTGGCAACCTTGGCGAAAACTTCATCCGTGCCTTTGGCGCAACCGGTGGTGATGGCGCAACCGGCCTTTTGCAACGCGGTGGCGATTCGCTCCACTTGGTTGAGGTCTTCCGGCGCAATGCTGCGTGAACCGGCCACGTTGATGCCCCCAGCGGTCAATGACGGTTCCTTGCCGGTGATGGCGGCGGCGGTGTTGGTTTCTGGAGTGGCCGGTGGGGTGTTGATGCGGGCGGTAATCGGTTCAATCGAGGGTTCGGGATTGCGGTAAGTGGATGGTGGCAAGTTCGGATTGCTCTTGGGCGTCTTGCCCAGGTCAATCAACCGCTCGCGCTTAATCATCTCCAGCAGGGTGGTTTCATACTTGGCGGTGATGTCGCTCTTATTCGCCAAGTTGCCAACTCGCGTCAGTTCGGTTTCCAGTTGCGGAATGTTCAGCCGGGACAAGGCGGCTTCACTCTTGAGCGCCCAGCGTTCGGCAATGGCCTGTAATTCATCGCCCGCCTTGGCGGCGGTGGTTTGCAGCAGGTCGTAAGCCTCGCGCCAGTTCAGTTTCGTGAGGGTCGGGCTGTCGGCCTTGGTGATGAGTGCCTTGGCAATGGCTTGTTCAGCCTTGCTGATGACGGTGTTGAGGGCTGCCGGGCCGAACGACATTGCCAAGTTGGCGCAATACTCACCATAGGCGTCATGGATGGCGTTCTTTTCTGCGGTGCTGACCGTTTCGCCAGCGGCTTCACGGTGCAGCAGGAGATTAAGTTGTTGCAGCGGATGGTCTGGCGGCAATGGCTCGGTCAGTTTGTTGACCACGGCTTCGATGGCGTCGGTCGTTAAACCCACGGCTCCATCGTAAAAGGCTTCAATCCAAGACTTCTCGGCGCGGGTTAGGTCCTCGCCGGGGGGAAGGGCGGGTTTAAGCGTTGGCGGCTTGCTGCTGACATACGGGGGCTTGGCGTCGATGTCCTCTGGGTTGTAAATGGCGTCGTAGCCGGTCGGGTCATCGGGCGGCTCTATCGTTCCGCCGATGCTGCCACCACTGCCACCACTGCCGCCGCTGCTGCTGCTACCACGTCCGCCCATGACCTTTGTCCTTGGCGGCGGATTGGATCCGCTGGCGCATGGTTTGCCAGTCAGTCGGTATGGTTTCGGCCCGGTCGTGATGAAACGGGAGTTTGCCGTAAACCAGAATGCGGGTCGGTTGCAAGG
>JADLHS010000189.1 GCA_020848635.1 Limisphaerales bacterium | reverse complement strand
CGCTCCGCCTGCCGGCGGCGCAGATCACGGATGCGTATTTGAACGACCGGCAGACGCGGGTGGTGGAGCGGACGACGGGGTTGCTGCGCACGTTTGACAAGGATTTGGAACAGACGGCGCGGCAATTGGCGGTGGACGATCTGCGGCGCGGGGCGCGGAGCGCGGGGATCTTGAAGGACGCGGACGACCGGGCGCGGGCGCAGGTGCGGAATTTATTCGAGCAGATGGGGTTGACCGTGGCGTTCGGCGACCGGATAATGCCTTGACCAATACCGCCCGGGCTTTCATTTTGCGCGGGTGTTCCTAAAAAAAGCGGTCGTTGTCCTGCTGGTCAGCTCGGTGGCCTATGGTTTTGCCGCCGAGCCTGAACATTCGGTCATCCAGATCCTCACCTATCGCCAGGAGCCCGACTGGTCGGCGCCGTGGCGGTTCGACGCCGTGCAGCGGGCGAGCGGTTCGGGCTTTGTCATCAAGGGCAAACGCATCGTGACCAATGCGCATGTGGTGAGCTGGTGCCGCCAGGTCATAGTGCGGAAATATCAGGACGCCAAACCCTACCTCGCCAACGTGGAATACGTCGGCCATGACTGCGACCTCGCCGTTCTGACGGTGGCGGACGAGAGTTTCTTTGATCAACTGCCGGCCCTTGAATTCGGGGCGATGCCCAAGGTGCGTTCGACGGTGGTCACTTATGGTTATCCGGCGGGCGGCGAGGAAATCTCCTACACGCGTGGTGTTGTATCGCGCATCGAAATGAGCGCATACTCGCACATCGGCAACCGTCGGTTGTTGAGCGTGCAGACCGACGCGGCGATCAATCCTGGCAACAGTGGCGGACCGGTAATTCAGGATGATCGCGTGGTGGGCGTGGCCTTCCAGGGCATCGCCGGTTTGGAGAACACGGGATTTTTTATCCCGCCACCGGTCATTCAGCGGTTCCTCCAAGACATCGAGGATAAACATTACGATGGCGTGCCGCTGGCGGGTCTGCATCTGGTGCCCCTGCAAAACCCCGCCTACCGCGCCCGACTTCAATTGCCGGACGACAACCTCGGGGCACGGGTGGACTACCTTCGGCCGCACGCCAGCGCCGGCGACGTGCTGCAACCAGAGGATGTCGTATTGCAGATCGGCGAATTTCCCGTGGCCAGCGACGGAACGATTTTGTATCAGAGCAATCGCGTGTTCTGCGCGCTGGCTTTTCAATTGGGGCAGAGTGGCGACACCCTGCCGGTCAGAATCTGGCGGGCGGGCAGGGCGCAAACCGTCAGCGTGACGGTGGCCGCTTCGGCTGCCGACCGGCCCGAAGGGAATCAATTTGACGTGAAGCCGCGATACTTCGTTTTCGGCGGGCTGGTGTTCACGCCGCTCTCGCGGGATTATCTGGGCGCGGCGACGCGCGAAAGCTCCGAGGCGTCCGGCACGGATTTGACGTATGAATTGTTCTACCGTTCGCGGGAAGAACCGAAATTGGTCCGTGAAGAACCGGTCGTCCTAAGCGGGGTCCTCGCCGACGCCGTCAACGCCAATTTCCGGGTGCGCAGCCGGGTGCTCGTGGATCGCATCAACGGTACGCGCATCGAGAACATGGGCGACGCCATCCGCGCCTTCGAGACGAGCACGAACGCCTATGACGTGATCGAGTTCATCAAGAGCCGCCAGTTTGAATGCCTCGATCATGCGGAAGCGCGGCGTGCCAACGATACAATCCTCAAGACCTACGGGGTGCCCCGCGACCGGCAGTTATGAAACTCCTGAATTTCATCACCCTGTTCGTTTTGGTCGTCGGGTCGACCGCATTCGCCGCCGCCGATCCGAACGCCGCCGCGCCAGTTTGGGAAAAGTCCGTCGTCAAAATCGAGGTCACGCGCAACATTTACGACTATTACCAACCGTGGAACCGCCGCAACGACCGTGCGACCAAGTTTGGCCTCGTGGTGGGCGACCGCCAGATTTTGGCCACCGCGCAGGACCTGTCGGATCGCACGCTCGTCCGCTTGCAGAAAGGCGGCCGAGGCCGATGGACGAACGCCAAGGTGGAGTGGATTGACTACCATGCCAATCTCGCGCTGCTCACCGCCGCCGACGCGGCGTTTTGGACCGATCTCCGGCCGGCCAATCTCTCCGGCCAACCGCCCGCCGAGGGGGCCGCGTTACAAATCATCCGGTGGCGCGAAGGCAAACTGGAAAACCGCTCGGCGGATTTTACGCAATACGCCGTGCGCCCGAGCGAGTTCAGCAGCATCAGCCATGTGCAACTGGAAATGGACTCTGAGATTCAAGGTGTCGGTTTGGGCGAACCCGTCGTCGCCAAATCGAATGTTGTCGGCATCGTGGCTTCCCAACGGGGCCGGACCTGCAAGGTCATTCCCGCTTCCTTCATCCGAACCATTCTGACCGCGCGGGCGGCGGGCAACCAGCGCGGGCTGGGTTATTTCCATTTCTACTGGCAGCGGGCGGAGAACCCTGCCTCGCTCGCGCACCTCCGGCTGCCCGGCGAACCGCGGGGCGTGTTGGTCATCAACGTCCCGGAACGCCCGGACGACGGCGAGCAGGTGCTCCAGCCGCACGATATCATCCTGCAGATCGACGGCTTCGACGTGGACATGCAAGGGGATTATAGCGATCCGGATTATGGTGCCCTCATGCTCGAAAACCTTTCCTCGCGTGGCAAGTGGGCCGGCGACGAGGTGAAAATGAAAATCTGGCGGGATGGCCAACCGCTAGAGGTCACCTATCGCCTGCCCAAATACGAGTTCGCGCACTCGCTCGTGCCAGCGGGAGTTTTCGATCAACCGCCGGATTATCTCATCGTGGGCGGGCTGGTCTTCCAACCATTAACCGTTCCCTATCTTCAACGCTGGGGCGCCGAATGGGAGCGCCGCGCGCCGTTCCGGTTCACGTATTACACCGGCGAGGAGGCCACCCGCGATCAAGCCGGCATTGTGATCCTTTCGCAGGTGCTGCCCGACGCGTTTAACCTCGGTTACCAGGAACAGCGGGGTTTCGCGGTGGACAAAGTCAACGGCAAGCGCGTGACCAGTCTGGCCGAGTTGCGCGACGCGCTGAAGCAGCCGAAAGACAATTTCCATATCATAGACTTCTTGCCGAACGAATCCCTCCAGCGCATCGTTCTTGCCGCCGGTGACCCCGAACGCGAAGCCACGCAACGCATCCTCGAACGGTTCGGCATCAAGGAAGCCGTTCAGATCACCCCCAAAACCGCCGCGACAAAATAGGGCCGGCACAGGGCGTCGCCCGCGGCGGAAACATCCGTTAAACAGCTTGGCAAAGCCGGCGGCCAGCTTACTCTTTGACCGGTGGCGGTTCGCTCCAGCGCCAGTAACGATTCGGCGGCTCCGGCGGAATAAGGCCGGCTCAAATCCGCCAGAACAGATGGAAATCATGAAACTCTTCAAGACATTGGTGGCCGTTCTTGGGTTCAGCGTCTGGGTGGCCGTTCCCGCGTTTGCCGCCGAAAAGACCTGTTGCGAAAAGGCCCGGGCCAATGGCAAAGACTGCGCCAAGCCGTGCTGCGTCGCCGCGCACAAGGACGGCAAGTCCTGCGAGAAATGCAATCCCAACAAGGAAGACCTCAGGGGCGCCAAGACCTGCTGTGAAAAAGCCCAGGCGGAAGGCAGGAATTGCAGCAACAAGTGTTGCATCGCTGCCAAAAAGGCCGGCAAGACGTGTGAAAAATGCAATCCGCGCAAGAAAGACGTCCGCCCGTAAATCAACGATCCTATCCTGCAGTCTGGCCTCGTCGTTTTCCTCTGCTGGCGGCGGAAATTCTTGCTCGTCACTTTTTCTTGCGGCCATTGCCATGCCGCGCTTGCCAAGTCGCGCTTGCCAAGTCGCGCTTGCCAAGTCGCGCTTGCCAAGTCGCGCTTGCCAAGTCGCGCTTGCCAAGTCGCGCAAGCGAGGTAAGCTTGGCGCGTAACCCGACCACCCGATGCGCCGGGTTGCCAGATTTCCTTCCGCGCGGAAGGAGCGGGTGCTGGGTTGAAAACGTGTGTCGCCCAGCATCCGCTTGTTTTTTCACGCCCCGCTTTTGACTTGGGCTTCACCCCGCATCTTGGTCTAATCGCGCATGTTGTTCGCGCGGCGGGCCGTCATTGATATCGGCACAAATTCGGTGAAGCTGCTCGTGGCGGAGGTTGCCGGCCACGAAGTGCGCCCGCTCTTGGAGGACAGCCAGCAGACCCGTCTGGGCCAGGGTTTCTACGAAACGCACCAGTTGCAACCCGAAGCCATCGCCCATACCGCCCACGCCGTCGCCCGGTTCGCCGACGAGGCACGCCGGCTCAAAACGGAAAGCCTTCGCGTCATTGCCACCAGTGCGGCGCGCGATGCCGTGAATCCACACGAACTGCTCACCGCCATCGCCAGCGCCGCCGGCGTGCAAGTGGAAATCATCTCCGGCGAACAGGAGGCGGACTGGGCATTTCGAGGGGTGACCACCGACCCGGCCCTGGCTACGCGGCCCCTGTTGCTGCTCGACGTGGGCGGCGGCAGTACGGAACTCATCCTCGGCCAAGGCGATCGGCGGCACTTCTGCCAGAGCTTCCGGCTCGGCACGGTGCGGCTCCTCGAAACAATCCCGCCCGATGATCCGCCGACGGCGGCTGGCTTGGCCGAAACCCGCCGCTGGCTGCAGGATTTTATTGCCACCAAAGTCCGTCCCGCCCTGCAACCGGTCTTGGATCGCGAGATCGAACTGAACTCCGCGCCCGGGGCGGTGATGCTGGTTGGCACCGGGGGCACTACAACCATTCTGGCGCGTATGGAGGCGCACTTGGGGAGCTACGACCGGGACCGAATCGAGGCCACCCGCCTGAGCCTGGACCGCGTCCGCTGGCACAATGAACATCTATGGGGTCTGCCGCTGGCCCGACGGCAGGAAATCGTGGGCCTGCCCAGCAAACGCGCCGATGTGATTCTCGCGGGCACGGCGATCTATGAAACCGTGATGGTCAGTTTTGGTTTTTCGGAATTACGGGTCAGCACCCGGGGCCTGCGTTTCGCCGCCGTCATGGATTTACCTTGAAACAAGCCGCTTTTTGCGTTGACCGGGCAGGGCGAAGCCAGTTAGGGTGCGCGTCCTTGTTTTAGCCAAAGATTTAGCCAAAAAAAATATGATTGGGACGATTCGTAAACACTCAAAGTGGATGTGGTGGATCATCATCGCGGCGATCATTATCACGTTCGTGTACTGGGGTTCGGCCATAAATGGACCCCGCGGCGGGTCCCGCGGTGGGCGCGGCAACTTTGGCGTGATCAACGGCGAGACCATTAGCCAGAGCAGCTTTGTCAATGCCAAGCGCGAAGTGATGTTGTCCCATTTTTTCTCCACCGGCGAATGGCCAGATGGCGGCCGCAAAAATCCAAACTTCGACGAGGAGCGGGAGATTTATTTCCGTCTGTTGCTGATCCAAAAGCAAAATGAACTGGGCATCGAAGTCAGCGACGAAGCCGTTGCCAAAACCGCAGCCGAACGGATGCGAGCGCTGAACCGCGGCAATCCGGTGCCACTCGATGCCTTCGTGAAGAATGTCCTCGCCCAGAAGAATCTCACGCTGGAAGACTTTCAACGGTTTGTCCGCCACAATGTCGGTATTCAGCAGTTGATCGCCATCACCAGCCTGGGCGGTAATCTGCTGACCCCGCAGGAAATCCGGGCGTTTTATGAGCGCGAACACCAGGAGCTTTCCGTGCAAGCGGTGTTTTTCCCGGCCACTAACTATCTCGCCGGCATCCCGGTCACCCTCCCGGCACTCACGAATTTCTTTGAGCTGCAGTCGGCCCAGTATCGTCTGCCGGAACGCGTTCAGGTCAACTACGTCAAGTTCACTGCCACCAATTTCCTGGCCGAGGCCCGGGCGCAACTAGCACAGGTGACGAACCTTGAAGCCCTGATCGAAGCCGAATATGAGGCGCGGGGAAGCAACTATTACAGCGAGGCCAAGTCACCCGCCGAGGCGAAGGAAATCATCCGGGAACAGGCCCTGAACAATAACGCGCTGGGTGCGGCCCGCAAGCAAGCCCTTGCGTTTGCCGCTGAATTGTTTAACCGGACCCCCGCCACCCCGGATACGCTGGTCGCTTTCGCCAAGGAAAAAGGCTTAACTGCGCTGGTCAGCCCGCCGTTTGATCGGGAGGAGCCGCCGGCTGGGCTTGACGTACGCGCCGACTTTATGCGCGCTGCTTTCGCGCTGTCCGCGGAGGAACCCTACAGCCAACCCTTGGTGGGCGCCGATGGCGTCTATCTGATCTCATTGAACAAGACGTTGCCGAGCGAAATCCCCGCTTTTGAAGGCATTCGCGACCGGGTAACGCAGGATTACCGTTTTCGCGAGGCCGTCATGAAAGCCCGGCAAGCGGGTTTGGACTTTTACACCTCAGCAACCAATGCCCTCACGGCCGGCAAGACCTTCGCTTCGGTGTGCGTCGAAGCAAAAGTGCGACCCGTCCTGCCCCCGCCCTTTTCCATTAGCAGCCGCACGATCGGCGGGATCGAGGGCCGCGCGAACCTATCCCAGTTCAAGCAGGCGGCGTTCGGTACCGCGCCGGGCCAGATCAGCAACTTTACGCCGACCGGCGACGGGGGCTTCCTTGTTTTTGTGCAGGCAAAACTACCGCTAGACGAGGTGAGGATGAAAGCTGACCTGACCGATTTCAGCCGCGCCGTGCGGCAGACCCGTACCGGCGAGGCGTTTAATGAATGGTTACGCCGCGAGGCGGAGAAAGGTTTTCGCGACGTGCCCTACTTTCACCAGCAACAATCGCAGTTGACCGGCACGCCGAAGAAGTGATGCCGCTGGTGTTTAATCTTGATCCTGATCTGATTAATCTCCGAGGTCGGTGCGGGAGATTATGATTCAGCGAGAGGTCAAGCTTCCGAGCCGGTTGCAGCCGCCAAAGCTGCCGAGTGGCTGGCCAACGGGTCCGAAATAGAAGCCTTGCCGTGAGCGCCACGATCAAACTCTCTTCGCCCGCCACCCGCGAGTTTTGGGAAATCCCGGTCCTCTTTGAAGACACCCACCTGCTGGCGCTCGACAAACCCGCCGGCTTGCTCACCGCGCCCGATCGCAACGATCCCGCACAGCCAAGTTTGATGAGCCTGCTCCACGCCGCCATTGCCGCCGGGAAACCCTGGGCAGTCGAACGCGACCTGACGTATCTCAACCCCGCCCACCGGCTCGATGCCGGGACCAGCGGCGTAATTCTGCTCGCTAAATCCAAACCTGTGCTGGTGGCGCTCGCGAATCAGTTCGGCACCGACCAGCCCCAGGCGAAGTATGGCGCGCTGGTGCGGGGGGTGCCGCGCGCGGAACAATTTGACGTGGAGGCCAAGATTGCGCTGGATCCGCTCCATCCCGGGCTGATGCGGGTGGACTCGCGTCAGGGCAAGCGAGCGAAGACCTCGGTCAGCGTCGGCGAGGCCTTTCGGGATTACGTGTGGCTTACCTGCCGGCCCGTCACAAACCGGACGCATCAGATCCGCGTTCACCTGCGGCACACGGGCCTGCCCATCGTTGGCGATTTGCTTTACGGCGGGAAGCCGCTGCTCCTTTCGCGGCTAAAGCGGGATTATCGCTTGAAGCCGGGCCGCACGGAGCGTCCGCTGCTTGAGCGGGTGGCCCTGCACTCCGAAGAACTCGTTCTTGTCCATCCCATCACCAACGCCGCTGTGACCTTCATCGCGCCATGCCCGAAAGATCTGCGGGTGGCGTTGAAGTATTTGCGCGAGCACGGTGGAACGACCTTCAGGCGGGCTGGGGTGAGCGGCGACGAACAAGATTCCTCGCCGGTGACTTAACTCACCGAAGAGCACCAACCGATTTGGTGCAGTGGCGATTTGCAGGTGACAGGTACAAAAAACCCCGCCGGGTAATGGCGGGGTGAAGAAAGTTACTTGACCAACAACATTTGCCGGGCGCGCTTGATCGCCTTGTTCAGCTTGCGCTGATAGTGGGCGGGCAACGCGGTGTACTTCCGTGGCAGAATTCGGCCCTGATCGGTGACGAACTGCCGGAGCAAGACGGTGTTCTTGAAATCCAGTGCATCTACGGTGAAGTCCACCTTCGGCTTCGGGCGCGGGGTGCGGTTTTCGGTGGTGCGGCGACCGCCGCGTTCCTTTTTGTCGGTGTGGGTCTTGCGAGGCATAGGGATTACTTGATTTCGCGATGCAACGTGTGACGGCGCAGGGCGGGATTAAACTTCTTGACCGCCAGTTTCTCGGTCTTGAGCTTCTTGTTACGGGTGGTGGTGTAACGGGACGGCGATTTGCCCTCCTTGCGGGCTTCCGTACATTCGATGGTGATGATTTCTCGGGCCATAAACTATTGTTCCTTCTCCTTGGGCTTGTCTTCCACGATCTCGTCGTCCTCCTCGACTTCCACGGCGCCAGCCGCATCCACGGTGCCCAACTGACCGATTCGGCGCTGCCGCAATGTCCCCTCGCGCTCCAATTGCGCCTGCGCCTGCACGGTAAAGCGGGCCCAGGGAATCGCTTCCAGCCGCGCCTTCGGAATGGGCTTGTTGGTCAACTCGCATACGCCATACGTATTGCGTTCAATGCGTTTCAAGGCTTCTTCGATCTCGTAAACGGCGTCCTGGTCTGAGGACAGGAGGCTCAACGCGAAATCGCGGTCAAAATTGTCCGTGCCCGAATCCGCCATGTGCAAGCTGTACCCGGCGATCTCCTGTGCGGATTCCTTGGCCAAGCCGTTCATCTGCCGCATCAATTGTTCGCGCAGTTCCAGCAGACACTGGTAATACGTTCTCCATTCCGCTTTGACTTTTTTGGGTTGGAATTCAGCGGGGGACTTCGTGACCACCGGACGCCCAAGGATGGACGCCACCGAGGCGGAAGCATGCGCTTTGTGGCGCACCGGAGACTTCTTGGTTTCTTTTTTCTTCGTTGTCACGCGTAACTTAAATTTTCCCGAGCCTGGGCTCGTTGATTGCCCGTGCGATGCGTTTCCCGCTCGTACGAGGGGCGGGACTTTAGCAAACAAAGGCAAATACGCCACACAAATCTTCAACAAAATCCTTTGCGCCCACCCCCGGTCCTGTGCCCGGTCCGGCAAAAATGTCTGCAGAGGACAGTTGAAGTCGGGGCCAGAATCAGCATAATGTCCTTATGTTGTTCGCCGAGTTGAACCAAGTCACGCCTCGCTGACGGATTTTTCCTTCTCTTTGTCTCAAACCAATAACCTTAGCTGTATGAATACAACTCAATCGCTTCGTATCCTCACCAAGCCGACACCCTGTAAACCGAGCTTTTACCGTCTAATGGCCTTCGCGGCGGGCTTGGCCGTCTTGCCCGCCGGGATCGGCATTCTTCAAGCCCAATCCATCAACGTTCCGAACGGCTCGTTCGAGGCGCAGTCGGGAGTGGGGCAACCGTATGGTGTGAACATCTTCGTTGACTCCTGGCAGAAGGCGACCAAACCGGCCTACTTTGATTTCATCGAGGCAAACTACGGGTTCTATTGGGTCCAAACGGCGGGGGTATTCCTGGATACCAACCCCTACGGCAACCGCACAGGGACGCAGGCGGGGTATATCCTGCCTTACTCACAGGTTGCACTATTCCAGGATTACACCACGACGGACTGGAATGACGCGGCCCCAACACACGATTTCAACGCCCAGTTTACCGTTGGCAAGGGATATCAACTGACCGTTGGGCTGTTCGCAAAGAATATGACCGCCGGCTCCAGCCTGCAACTGAGCTTGTATTATCGGGATAGCTTGAACAACCCGGTGACGGTCGGTTCGACCACCATCACCTATAGCGCCGCAAGTTTCCCCCTCAATTCTTCTTTGAACTTGATTGACTATGAGGTGAACGTTCCTTGCGTGCAGGCGGGCGATGCTTGGGCGGGCCAGAATATCGGCATCAAACTCGAATCCTTAAACGGTGATGGCACCGGCAACTGGGATTTCGATAATGTCCGTCTCACGGCGGTGCCGGAGCCGGCTTCGCTGGGTTTGCTGGGCTTCGGGCTGGGCGGGATGCTTTTGGTCCGGGGGAGATTTCAACGCTCCGCCTGACGGGAAGCGCCGCCGTCTTTCTCGCCCAACGCCGATTTCCTTGGCCTCATGAGCAAACTCTTTCTGGCAGCCGCAGTGGGCTGGACGGTCGGAGCGGGTTCTTTGTTTGCCGTCACCATCAGCGTTCCCAACGCGTCCTTCGAATTGCCCGTGGTTCCTTACGCGGCGCCGGCCATCGATTCCTGGCAAAAGTCGCCCAAGCCGGATTGGTACGTCGAGGGTGGCGGGTTTACTTGGGAGCAACTCACCGGCACCTTCAAGAATACCGCTACCAACAGTCCCGATCATATTGACAACTGCGATGGCAGCCAGGCGCTCTGGCTGTTTGCCCTGCCGGAAGTGGCCTTGTTCCAGGATGAGAGTTCAACCGCCGCTTTCGCCGCCAAATTTGAGGTCGGTAAGGCGTATCAACTCACAGTGGGGGTCATTGGTGGCGGGGGCGGGATGGCTCCCGAAGTCACCCTCGAACTCAGTTTGTATTACCGTGACGCCGCGAGCAATCGCGTGACGGTGGCGGCGACCGCCATCACCAATTCGTTGGATCGCTTCCCCACCAATACGCATTTTATTGATTTCACGGTGAGCGTCCCAACGGTGCAGGCGGGCGACGCCTGGGCCGGACAGAACCTTGGCATCCGCCTGCTCTCCACCGTCAGCACTAACTTGGAGGGCGGATATTGGGATTTGGATAATGTCCAGCTGTCCTCCTTTATGACCCCGGTTTTGCTTTCACCCGTTTGGACCAACGGCCAGTTCAGTTGCCTCCTTCAAAGCGAGCCGGGACGCGCGTTCGAAATGCTTGCCAGCACCAATCCCGCTTTGCCGGTCGTGAACTGGATCAACCTTGGCACCTTGACCAACGCCACCGGGACCATTCCCTTCATTGACACCTTCGCGAACTTCGACCAGCGTTTCTACCGGGCGCGGCAATTGCCGTAGCGCGGAGATTCGCGATGTTGACCCATAAGCCAAGCACCAGCACGGGGGCGGCACGAAATCAGGCCTTTACGCTGATTGAGTTGCTGGTTGTAATTGCCCTCATTGCGATCCTCGCAGCGTTGTTGCTGCCGGCGCTGACCACGGCAAAGGAAAAGGGCAAGCGCGCGGTCTGCCTGGCGAACTTGCGGCAGGTCGGCCTCGCCACCATCACCTATGCTCAGGATAACGAAGGCCGAATTCCCTACGGTCCCAAAGCCCCGCCTTTCACCAGCCCGGCCAATTTTTATCCCTCCACCGGCGCGCCGACGAGTTTGCTTTCGTTGCAGGGTGGGGCTCCGGTGGGCCTGGGTTTGCTGCTGCAGAATCATCTTTCCAGCCAGCGCAAAGTCCTGTTCTGTCCGGGCAACGATCAACCCTTGGACGCCGACGTGGAACTCGCCAACGTTGGCACCTATCAAGCCCAGGGCAGCTATTACTACCGGCACGGCGGGAATACCCAGCTATTCGATAATCCTTACACGGCATTTGTTCCCAGTCATATTCAACTCGATCAACTGGGCAATAACCGCGCCGGCCTTCCCATCCGCGCCCTGGCAATGGATACGATTTTTCTCGCACCGCCGGAACTGGCGGTTTTCAATGTGAAATCCCGCACGCACCATCGGCAGCAGATCGCAAATATCTTATTCGCCGACGGTCACGTCGTGGGGCGACCGAACAAGGACAGGCGTTTTACCGTGGATGTCACCGACTACAGCCAGATCCGCGACGCATTCAATAAAATCCTCAGCGTCCTGGAACAGGCGGACACGGAACCATGAAAGCCGTCCGCCTTGTCCGTTCTGGCCTGCCACTCGAACAGCACGACCTCCCGGTGCCGGTGCCCGGCCCGCGCGACGTGCTCGTACGGGTGAAGGCGGCGGGCATCTGCCATTCGGATGTGCACTATCGCGCCGGCATTTCGAGCGTGGCCCCGTTGCCGATGACGTTGGGGCACGAAGTCGCGGGCGTCGTCGAGCAAATTGGCGGCGCAGTCAAAACTACGAAGCCCGGCGACCGCGTCTGCCTGCACTATCTGGCCACCTGTGGCGCCTGTGAATGGTGTCGCGCGGGCCATGAGCAATTTTGCCGCGCGGCGCAGATGATCGGCAAACACCGGGCCGGCGGTTTTGCGGAATTCATTGTCATGCCGGCGCGGAGTGTCTTTGCCTTGCCGGATGAAATCCCGTTTCCCCAGGGGGCGATTCTCATGTGCTCATCGGCCACGTCGCTCCACGCGTTACGCCAGGCCCGCCTCCAACCGGGCGAAAGCGTTGCCGTGTACGGCGCGGGCGGCCTGGGCAGTTCCGCCATTCAGCTTGCCCAAGCGCTGGGCGCGGGTACGGTTTTCGCCGTGGATATCAATCCGCGCAAGTTGGGGTTCGCCGCCGCGCTGGGCGCGATCCCGGTCAACGCGGCCACCGATGAACCGGTGGCTGCGATTCAGGCCTTGACCCACGGTCGGGGAGTGGACGTGGCGCTGGAACTCGTCGGCCTGCCGCTGACCATGCAACAAGCCGTGCGGTCACTCGCGCTCAAGGGTCGCGCCGCATTGGTCGGCATCACGCGGGAAAGTTTTTCGGTGACGCCGTATCACGAAGTCATCAACAAGGAGGCGGAGATCATTGGCGTATCCGATCATCTGGCGGCGGAGTTGCCCGGTTTGATTGCCTTTGCCCGCGACCGCAGACTGAATCTGGCCCAGGCGGTCACGGCCTGCGTTCCGCTTGGGGCCACCGCCATCAACAACGCGCTGGACCAATTGGAGAAATTCGGAGATGAGGTGCGAACCGTCGTTCAACCCTGACTGGCTAGCTTGGTTCGAGCGTGGTAACGGAACTGCAGGTGACCGAAATCAGAAGGTTCTTGGAAACGCTGTCCGCGGGCGGGCCGCCGAGCGCGATTGGGAACTTCTGTCGCACCGGGTCGCACTGCGCCCGGAGCTGCAAAATTAAAAACCCCTCCCCGCATGACCGGGGAGGGGTCCAACCAACTAACCAAGTTCTCGCGGTAACCCGCTTACGGCACGTTCACCACGCGGAAGTAGGCCTGACCGTCGCCACTGCGCGTCGAAGTGACCATCGAGATGTTGTTGCCGGTGCCGTTGGTGACGGAGCCGACGTTCAACCATGTGCCTGTGATGTCCGAGACGGTTTGCACCTGATACTTCTTGCCGACTTCCGAGGCGAACTCAACTTCGGCGGCCGTGTAGATCTGCACAACGAAGCCCGGCTTGTCGAGCGCGCTGGTCGGGTCGCTGCCGGCTTGGAGTTCCGCGAGGTCGTTCACGCCGTCGCCGTCGGAATCCTTGGCCATCGGATTGGTATGTGCGGAGTATTCCAAGGCGTTGCTGACGCCATCTTGATCGGCATCCCCGTTCCCATCGTAGGCAGTGATGGAACCAAATTTCTCGTTTTCCCACATGTCGGATAGTCCGTCGTGGTCGAGGTCATCCGTGAGGTCGGCAATGGAGGCGTTAAGCAACCCGATGGCATAGGGCGCGTTGTGGATGCCCTTGCTGCCTTCGACGTTCACAAACTGCCAGTTCCAAGCGGCGTTTAGGAACTTGGTTGGCCAGTTCGTCTTGGCAGAGACAGAATTCACCAAGCCGTCGGCAATATAATTGCCATCCGCCCGGTAAGTCGAGTCCGGCAATAGGGTGTTGACCTTGTCGAGCAGTTTCTGGACTTCGGTCTGAATGCCTTCGATCACGCCGTCGCCGTTGTAGTCCTTCCGCACCATATCGAAGTGTTGAATCGGACCGTGGCAACTCACGCAAATGTCCACTTTATCCACCGTGTTCGTTACGCCGCCACTGACCATGGGGTACGTCATGCTAAAGGTATGGCCGCCGGCTTTCCCAAACGCGGGATCCGTTGTCGCCACGGTTTGCATATGGCAGCCGACACACACATTGGAGATGGAATAGCTGTGCGCTCCGCTGGGAATGAACTTGCCGTAAGTGATGCCGTTGACGCCCTCAACCATGTCGCCTGCGGTGCTGTCGTGAACGCCGAAGCTCGAACCGCCGGCCCAGGTGGGTTTGCCTTGTTGGAAGTTTGCGACGTTGGAGGTCGCCGAGCCATTACGGGAATGGTGGCACTCCATGCAGAGGGCGCCGAGACCCACATTGGTCACCGTCGTGCCTTCAGGCAGCGTGTAAACATTAGCCGCGCGCAATTGATGCGGTTTTGAGGCATCGTGCGGGTCGTGACAGGCCGCGCAGGTGATGGCTTCATAAACGGTGTTGGTCGCATAGGAATTGGTGTTGCCGGCATGCTCGATGAACTGCTCAAAGCCCATTGCCGTGTGGCAGCGAACACAGTTGTAACGAGTCGGGCCGGAAGGCGTGCGCGTCGCGACGGCGTGACGGGAATTGTTCCACTCGGCGGTCTTGACGTGGTGGGTCATGCTGTCATGGCACTGGGCACAGTTGCCCGAAGCGTAGGTTACCGTCAGGCGCGGCCAGTTGGCGGCGTTGGTGTTTCCAAATGCACTCGCGTGCTCGCTCCCAGGCCCGTGACAGTTTTCGCATTGGACGTTCGAAACATTCTTAAGTGCATCCGGCATGGCGGCCCAGTTGCCGTTGGTGAAGGTGGTTGGGAACTGCCAGCCGGTCTGTGCGGCGATATCATCAAAGCCGCCATTCGCGGAATTGGTATTCGCATCGAAGCCGACCACATGGCAACTGATGCAATTCTTGCTGAAGTGATCCGTACTCAAACCATCAATGGCCTCCGAGAAGGCCCGTGCATGCAAGGTGTGGGAGTAGGGCTCGTAGATGTTATCGGCGAGCAAGCCGCCACTGTGGCAAAGTGCACAGACGCTCGCGCCCATATACGTTCCCGCTGTGAGCTTTTGCGTCAGGTTGGTTTGCACGGGGGTGTTGGTGCCGCTGCGGATCCAGTTGATGCTCGCGGTGATCGTATATTGGCCTGCAATATCCGGGCGCAGCATCGTGCGTCCGCCCACTTTGGTGGTCAGACGGTCTGCCATTTTATACGGGGGAACATTCGATCCGAACGGACTGTTGGTCAGCACGGCAGCAGAGCCAGCCGGCGCGGTAAGCGACCACGTAACTTCGACAGTGTTCGAACTCGGCACATTGCGGTTAATGAGCGCATCAATGTAGGCGGGTTGGCCGATGGCAACCGTATTCAAACCACTCGCGGTTTGAGTGCCGGTCAGTGAATAATCTTTAACTTCCTGCGGAGTGAGCGGGCGGACCATCAGTTGGCCCTGTAGCGCGACGCTCTGAGCATGTGTGGCGAGGCTGATGGAAACCAAGGCGATGGTTCCCAGACTGAGCGTCGCGCGTTTTATTGCGATGAAGGTTTTCATAGTCAGTTTGTTTGTTTGTTGGTTGCGGTCATTGCACTAGCTTGGCTTAATACTAAATAATGCGGCGCGCGCGGCTCTCCGCCTATTGCCAAACACCGACCATTATTTGTCCAGCCGGCACCAGTAGCCGGTATTGAAGGCGGCTTATGACTATGGACCTGCCGCCGGTGGCGTGCTTGCATCCTTGAGCCGCTGCAATACCAAGATGCGATCCTGAACGCGGGCCGCGATCAGTTTGAGTTTGGTGGCCTGTTCAGATTGGACCTGTTGGAAGGCCTTCAGCGCCGTTTGCTGGGCGGCTTCAGATTTATTTTGCCGCGCGTCGGCGAGCGCCTGCTGTGCGAGTTGGACTTTCGCCTGCATCTCGAGGGAGGCGAATTTGAATTCCTCCAACGCGCCTTCGCGCAGAGTCTGTGCGACCTCCTCGAAAGATCGGGAGGCTAGGTCGGGGAAGGTCCGCAACAGTTCCTCGCTGACCGCCGGATCAATCGGGGTTGGCGTTGCCGCTGCCTGGTTGCCGGGCCGGGTGGACGAGGGGGTTGTTGCCGTTACGCGGCTGATGGCTCGGCTCACATCCGCCTCGAGGGCGGCTTCCCATTCCGGCGCCAGCAACGCCAGCGTTTCCACGCGTGCGCCGTTTCCGACCGTCAGGCCAAGATAAATAATCGTCCCATTCTCGCTGGCGAACGGCAGCATCCCCGCCGCACCGGCTGCCGTCTTGGCCGCCGCGTTGCTTTGTGGGTCGTGCTTGCTGACGCGCACTTTTCCATCGGAGAGACGTTCATATTCCGCCAGCAAACCGGCGACCCGCGTCACGTAGTCGCCCAAAGCTGCCGGTAACGCGCTGACATCCGCCGGGGCAAACAGTCGCAGAT